>NZ_JBHXTJ010000014.1:113105-174607 GCF_042677525.1 Streptomyces sp. NPDC127114 | reverse complement strand
ACATCTACAACAACGCCGGGGCAACCCACGAGATCACGGACGTGTTCGGCTACTACACCAAGTAGGCCATCCAGCCACGTGAAGAGGGGCGGCCGACAGACATAAGGTGGCCGCCCCTCTCCTCGTACACCGTGTGCACCGCACCGTGAAGCACAAGCTTCAACGGGCCAGGATCCGCGGCCTCACCCTCATCGCCGAAGATCTGCGGGCCGCCAACGAAGGCCCCAGAACGCCGATCTCGCTCGACCGGGAGCGAGAGAACCGTCTCCTCGTGGAACTGGTGCTGGACCGCATCAACGCCCGGTACTGGAGGTCCGGACGGCGCCTCGCAGGGCCCGCCGGCACCTACCTGAAAGCCAGCTGACCAACCGGGAGCACCGACCTCGCCGTATCCGGCATATGCCGGATACGGTCGCCCCGTCGGCGCGCACCAGCGCCGCGGCACCACGAGGAGGGGAACCATGCGACGAGACATCGAATGGGGCGTGCAGGGGGACACCGGCTGGGGCGTCGATCCCGGCTGGAGGATCCAGGACAGCGGCTGGGGCGCGGCTGGCGACCCGAACTGGGACTGACCCGCGAGGAGGACCCGTCGGGCCTCTCTTAGAACCCCTATCGGAATGCGGTTCGGCCGAGGGTCCTGCTGCCAGAGGTAGGTGTGGAGTTGTCATGGCAGGATCCGGCTGTGACGTGTGATGTGTGTGGACACCAGATGCGGCAGGCGCCGGTAGCGGAACGGCGAGAGGCGTGGGACTTGCCGGTGAAGGAGCGGTGGTTCTGCTCTTGGTGCTACGCGTGGACCGAGCTGGGACATGATCCCCATGAGGTTTCACGGCCGCAGTACCAGCCCATGTACAGGCGCTGGGAGCGGGCAGAATCACCGAGCCTCCCTGAGAACGTGGCCCATGCCTATGACACGGCCTACGCCTACACAGGTTCTGGCGCGACCCTGTGCGGCATAGAACACGAGGGTCTCTCGGTCTCGCCGTACTGGTGGATGCCGGATCGGAGCAACGCGTGTGGCGCCTGCAAGGACGCCGCGGCCGTCATTGACCAGCGCTGGCCATTGGAAATGCGTCGCGGGAATCGTGTCAACCCCACGCCTCCCCCTGGTTCCTGCTGGCCCCCCTTCTAGGGTTGCCCGCGCAATGACCTGAGCCGCCTCCAGCAGATCAACGCGCACGCGAGTCTGAGGAAGGCTTCGTGGATGTCGTCGCGTATCTCCCAGCGGATGCGTAGACGGCGGAACCAGTGCAGGTGGGCGAACGTGCGCTCTACGACCCAGCGCTGAGTGTCCGGCCGGAGCCGTGCTCGGTACCACGGCGAGCGATCACTGGCTTCACCCCGAGGTCCCAGACTAGTCGGCGGTACTTGTCGTGGTTGTAACCCCGATCACCCAGCACCACGTCCGGGCGCCGCCGGGGCCGGCCGCGTTTGCCCCGCACGGGCGGCAGGGCCTGCAGCAGTGGGATGAGCTGGGTGACGTCGTTGCGATTGCCGCCGGTCAGGGTGGCGGCGAGCGGGATGCCGGTGGCATCGGTGATCAGTTGATGCTTGCTGCCCGTCCTGCCCCGGTCGACAGGGCTTCGTCCGGTCTTGGTTCCCCCTTTAACGCGCGGATGTGGGAGCTGTCGACCGCCGCCCGGGAGAAGTCCAGGGCGTTGGCGTTGCGGAGCTTGGCGAGGAGAACCTCATGCAGCCGGGACCACACGCCAGCCTCGGTCCACTCGGCCAGGCGCCGCCAGCAGGTCATGCCCGACCCGAAGCCGAGTTCTTGCGGCAGGTGTTCCCAGGAGATCCCCGTGTGCAGAACGAACAGGATGCCCTGGAACACCAACCGGTCCGGATGCCGCTTGCGCCCAGGGTGCCGGGCCCGGCGCTCAACCTTGGGCAGTAGCGGCTCGATCACTGCCTACAGTTCGTCGTCGACTTCCCACGGCTTCGGCCGCGCCACCGCACACCTCCGGATCAGCGGTCCCGGAGTGATCCAACCCCTTCGAAGATCATTTCGTTAGGGGTTCTAAGTCGATGTTCACGAGCTCGGGAGGGACCCGCCGAGTGTTGTGAACCGTGCTGCCGAGATCGTCGCCGGCTGCAACTGCGCCGGCGACTGCGACCGCAGGCGGGACCCTGCCTACACAGCCGCATCGGTGGAGGTTCCGTCCCGCTCCAGCAGCAGCTCGGGCATCCCCTCCAGGAGCACCACGACAGCGACTACGTCACCGGCCTCGGAACGGCCGACCCACGCCGGGTAGGTGCCGTCCCCAGTGGTCGCGAAGGCCATGAGCTCGCCGCCGGAGGCCTCGTCCCAGGTGCGCTGCATGAACATGGAACCGTCGTCGATGTCCTCGTAGCCGTCCAGGTCCGGCTCCCCCTGGATCAGCCCCCGCTCGAAGAGCGCGATGAGCGGCTTCCAGGCCCCGGCGTCGGCGAACCAGCCGGTGGCTCCGTCAGTGTCGAAGCCGGCTATCTGCTTCTCGATGAACAGGCGGGGATCGTCGTCCGGAGCGAGGGCCATCTCCCAGGTCGCTGCGGGTACCTCGCTGATGAGCAGGCGGACGGCCGTGGCTTGCGTGGTCGTGACCTCGGCGTCCCGCCACTCGCAGTGGTAGCTGAAGCGGACCTGGGCCTCGCCGAGTACATACTCCCCGGGCGGGACAGGGACCGTGATGCGCGGCCCGTCGCCGTGGTCGATGTCCGGGCCGGAGACGGCCAGCAGCCCGCTGGGCACGCGCAGGGTGCCGACCCGGCGCGGCTCCACGACGGTCATCTCGGGGTGGTACCCGTCGGTCACACGCATCCCGGGCCGAAACAACTCGTTGATGGGCCCGGGCTGCGCGGGGCGCGGCGGACGCCAGCAGGTAGCGGGGGCGTCTTCGTCACCTGGCTCTGCGGCCTCGGCCACCTCCGCCGCCTCGAACACCGGCGGCTCAATGAGCCCGTGTACCCGGGCCGAGAGCAGCGGCCACTCCCCGAAGGCAGGACGGCCCATCCAGCGCTCGTCGTCCCGGAGCTTGGGCGAGGTGACGTAGGCGCCGCCGCCCTGCCCCTGCCGCTCCTGTCCGCAGGCCCCTCCCGTCGGGGAAGAGGTCCACGGTGATGCGAGGGCACGCCTTGTCGAACTCCGCCATCTCTGGGCCTGTGTAGTACCAGCCGACGGAGTACCGGCGCAGCAGCCGCGACGGGTCGTCCAGCAGCCGCATGTCCACATCGTGAGTGCGGCGACCGTGGGCGTCGTAGACCCACAGCCCGACGTAGTGGTCCCGCCAGGAGACCAGCCGGACTTCCAACGGAGCCTTCCTGGCCGGCTCCCGGTACACCACCACGTACGGAAGCCCGGCAGCATCCCGCTCCCGAGCCTCCTCAGCTGACATCGGCCGCCAGGGCGCACAAGACTCCAGGTCCCACGCCTGCGCGTACCCCACCTCAACGACCACTGCCGCTCCTCTTCCTGCAACCTGCCATGGTGCTGTGCTGAGCTGCAAGGTAACCGCCGCCTGTGACAGGGCCAAGGCCGTCTGCACAGGGGTGCCCGGTGCGCACCGAGTGCCTCGCCTACGCCCTCGACCACCGGATCGAGCATGGAATCTGAGGCGGGATGACCAACGTGATCGCCGGGCCCTCCTGCGCCGGCGCCCGCTGGTCACGTCCTGGCGCCGCCTGCTAGAGGCTGTCCGGTCCGAACACGAACGGCTCGTCCGCCCCGACGCCGGCGCGCCGGACTGGAAGCCACCACGTGACGGCCCGGCCCGGCACGATACCTACAGCAGGTTGAACTCGGCGTCGACGTACCCGTACGCGTCGGCCATGTGCACCAGTGCCTCCCGTAGCAGGCGCTGCCGATCGGCCCGTTCCATGGCCGGCGCCGCGGTGATGGCGATGGCCAGCTGCGACGTGGGACCTCCGTCGTTCGGTCCGAGCGGCCCCAGGTCGACGAGCGTGTCCAGTCCCGGCCGGACGCCGTTGTCGGTGGGCTTTTCGCTTGTGATCCGCAGTTCGGTAGTGGGCGGCGCGGCCCACGACAGTCCGGCCGGATCGCCGACGGCGTCGGGCAGCAGCTCGGCTGCCGTCTCCCATGCGGCGAGCAGCACCGCCTGGACCTCGTCGAGACCTAGCTGCGTGTCCCATCCGGGTCCGATGGCCGCCGCCCACGCCTCCGGGTTCTCGATCAGGACGTCCGCGCAGGCGACCACGGTGGACTCCATCGTGGTGGGCAGGGTGAGCATGACGGAGGCCTTCACGGCCGGGGTGCCGTCGGGCCCGGCGATCGTGCACGTGTAGCCGGCGCACCGGCTGGAGTTGCCGAACGGCCCTCGCTCCCAGCGAGCGGCGGGCAATTCGGCGCCGCGGCGGCGGGACAGGATTGTCACCGCGCCGGCCAGCGCACTGTGCGGAAGCAGCTGTTCCAACGTCATGCGCCGGGGCTTGCTGATCTCAAGTGTTCTGGCCTCGGCCCAGGGCAGGTTCACCAGCGCCCGAAGGCGCAGCGCCGGCGCCTGACCGGCGGTCCCGATCTCGGCAGAGCGGCCTTGGTCCAGGCTGAAGCGGGGAAGAGGCTGCCACCGCCACACGCCACGCCCCGAGCACGCCAAGACGCCCGGACCCCACGAACCGCCGTCGAGGTCCACGCGCCGGGCGGCAGCCGTGATGACCCACGGGGCGTCCGTGCCCGCCGGCGGGCGGGGGAAGCCGACGGCCGCGAGCGGATCCAGACCGCCCGGCGCCCGTCGGCCGGTTTCGACGATCGCCTGCCAGGCAGGCTCGGCGACGACGACCGCGGGGCGCCCAGGCACCAGGCATAGCACCCAGCCCGGTTCGCCGTTCACCTCGTGCCGCAGATCCTGCAGCGCGGCCGCGCCCTGCGCCCACGCCTCCCCGGCGGGCTCCCCCAGTCCCGCGTCGGCGAGCTGCTCGTAGGCCGCCCGCATCTCCCGCTCACGGTCGGGCAGGCCTTGGCCGACGCGCAGCCCAGAGCCGGGTGCGGCTTCGGACACGGCCTGCCGCGCGAGGTCGGTCAGAGCCTGGGCAGTGGGCACGCCAGAGGCCCTGACGCCGGCGGAGAGCAGCTGCACGAGCTCGGCCCGGGGCAGCCAGTGCGTGCTGTCGCCGTCCCGCATCGGCACCGCCACCGTGTCCTGGCGTGGCGCACCGGGTTTTCCCACCGGGGCCGGCACCGCGAAAAGCGCATGATCGGTCTGCGCGGGGACGTCGATGAACAGCACCCGCTCCCCGCCCGCCCCCGACCATCCGACGCGCACCCCGCGGGGAGCCGGGGAGATGCGCTGACGGATCAACTTGCGGATCTGGTCCACGTTTACTGCGGCCGGGTCGAGGCCGACGACACGGTCCAGAACCTCCTCGTCATGCTCGAGGCGGGTGGAGATGCCGACGACGATGACCCCGCCGCCCCCGTTGGCGAACGCCGCGACATCCTTGCTGAGCTCCTCGACCGCCTTGGGGTCCGCCAGCTGGTACGGGGCCGCCTTCGCGTCGAGCCACTGCGTCTCGCGTATCCCGAGCAGCGAGCCCGGCTCCTGGGCGTCCAGCGCGGCCAGCGCGCTCTTGAGATCCATCACCACCTCGGCAGTATCCACCGCCGCACACGCCGGACCACCGGATTTCGAAGTTCCCGCCTACGCACGGGCACTGCCCCGCGACCGCACCTCTCTCCCTCTGCTCCCCGGGAGCGATGACACCCGCCGAGGGACACGGTGGCCAACGAGCGGAAACCTCGGCGACGATCCACAGATGCAGGACGAAGAGCCGCTGGAAGAGTGGGCACGCCGACGTGCCGAGCGCCAGGCAGCATCGAAAGGCAGACTGCGCGCCGTACCGCTGGGCGACGGCCCTCACCGCGGAGCCCACGTCGCCCCCAGCGTTCCCCGGGCGATCGAGGAATGGAGCGGAACGCAGTGGCAGGTGATCGGAGTGGTCGAGAACCTGGCAGCGGCCCAGGCCCTGCTGTATCCGCCACCGCCCGAGCAGGACAAGCCCGCCGAATGGGACCGCCCACCGACCGCGATGCGTGAGGGCCGGGGGCGGCACCGCAAACCGGCGCCGAAGGAGGGGGATCGGTAGCTTCCAACCGCACGGGACCGGCACCCGCAGCAGCACTGTCCCCCGCCCCAGCCACAAGAGAGACCGAACCGTGAAGCAGCGCGTCCGCGCCATCCTGATCACCCCGAGCAACACCACGCTCCTGATGAAGCGCGTCCGCCCCGGACGCTCCCCCTATTGGGTGGTCGTCGGCGGCGGCGTCGAAGACACAGACGCCAGCCACGAAGCCGCGCTCCTGCGCGAGATCCGCGAAGAGGTCGCCGGCGAGGCGGAGATCGTGCGTCTGTTCCACCGGCTGACGAACGCAGCCGGCGAGACCGAACACTTCTACCTCGCCCGCATCACATCATGGAACTTCAACGACCGCAGCGGCCCCGAGTTCCAGGGAGACGACCGTGGGCAGTACCTCCTTGAGGAGATCCCCCTCACGCCCGAAGCCCTCGCCGAACTGAACCTGCTGCCCGAGGAGATCTCCGTCGCCGTACGCGAGGCCCTTGTCCACGGCGACCTGCTTGCTCCGGCGTAGCGACCTGCGCGCTTGAACCATTCAGGCGTAGCGCGCGAAAAGCGCCTGGAGGTATCCCTCCAGCCGCCTGGTCAGCAGGGTGGGGGTCAGATCGGCACGGCCCACCTCGCGCCATGGGACGGCGACCTTCTCCGCGTCCGGAGCGAAGGCCAAGGCGTCCAGCAGACGCCAGTAGAGATGAGAAGCGTGATCTGCAGCCAGCGTCCCTCCCGCCGCAACGTAGAGGTCGGCGAACTGCATGCCCGCAGAGACCCCGTGCAGGAGGGCGAGGGCCGTCGAGCAATGGGCCACGTCCAGGTCGGCCGGTCCCCACGAGGTCTCCACCCAGTCGACGACGCCGCTGATCCGCAGCCCGTCGCCGTCGCCTGTGAAGAGGACATTGCCGGGATGGAAGTCCCGGTGCAGGAAGCAGGCCCGGTACTCCGGGGGCTCGCGGCGGATCACGTCCACGGCCCATTGCCACAGCTCAGGCCGCTCGGTGTCTTCGGGCGGGCTCACCCGCTCGGGAGAGGTCCACGCCTGATACGCGCGCGGCCGTGTCTCTGCGGTCACCGACACCCGGTGGATACGCAGCAACTGGCGGGCCAGTCGTTCGGCACGCTGGCCGGCCCCCTTGTCGCTCAGGCGCACTGCCCCGGGCAACAGGGACATCAACAAGGAGGGGTGATCGCAGTACTGCGCTGTTGCATCCACGGCCACCAGCGCGGCCGCGGGTACATCCGTGCCGCCGAGCAGACGCAGAACGGCTGCCTCGCGGTTCAGCAGGCCCTCCGCGTGTCGAACGTAGAAGGGCTTGACGAAAGAACGCAGGACCAACGCGCGTCGACCTGCCGGCCCACAGACGTCCAGACGGCGCATCTCCGACGTCCAGCCGCCACGCAGCCGCGCGACATCCTCGATGCGTTCCGTCTCGGTGAGCCCCTTCTCAACCCAGACGCGCGTCGCATCCCAGCCCTGGCCCTCAAGATCGACACCGATGTGCTCGGTTCCCTCACCCGCAACCATGGAGGCAGGCTACTCACTTCACCCGACGGATACCTTCGGCCACCCCACCCATAACTGTTGCGGCCGCCTTCCGGCTCCTGGACGCCATGGGCTTTCAGCGGGGCCAGGAGCCGCGGCCTCACCCTCATCGCCGAAGATTTCGGGCGGCCGACGAAGGCCCCGGGACGCAGATCCCGCTCGACGGGGAGCAGGAGAACCGTCTCCCACTGGAACCAAAGCTGGACCGCGTCAACGCCCGATACGGGCGCTCCGGGACGGCGCCTCGCAGGACCACCGGCGTCTACGTGAAAGCCAGCTGACGAACCGGTAGCACGGACCTGGCCGTATCTGGCATATGCCGGATTCGGTCGCCCCTTGGCGCGCACCAGCGCCGCGGCACCACAAGGAGGGGAACCATGCGACGAGACACCGGCTGGGGCGTGCAGGGCGACACCGGCTGGGGCGTCGACCCCGGCTGGGGAATCGACCAGGACAGCGGCTGGGGCGCGGCTGGCGACCCGAACTGGGACTGACACGCGAGGAGGGCCCCCTCGAGCCTCTCTTACGGCAGCGCTCTTCCGCGTCTGGCGGAGGACCGCTGTAGGGGGGTCAGGATGCCCATTCAAGTCCAAGTGCGGCGAGCGCGGCGAGCTTGTCGGAGGTGAGGTTGGTGCGCCTGGTCTTGGCGTTCGAGAGCCAGACGCCGAGTTTGAATTCGGTGCCGTTCTCAAGGCGTTCGATGTGCGTGCGGCTGACGGGTCCTACGGTGCCGGTGCGGTCCTTGTACTGGGTGAGGGCGGCGAGGCCTCGTTCAAAGGCGCTCCTGGCCGCCTTGGGCGGCTTGGCGGGTGCCTGCTCGGGTGGAAGGGGTGTGACGCCGAGCTGCTCCAGGAGCTCGCGCTGTCCGTCCGCCAGCGCGGTCCACAGGGTGTGCTGGCGCTGTCGGGCGAGCCATCGTCCGACGTCCATGCCGTAGACAGTGACGCCGGGCAGTACGTCAGGCTGACCGGGCTCGTCGGCGACGAGGTCGCGCAGGGCGGCGTAATGGCGCTGCCAGTCGGCCGGCCACGCGGGGTTCCAGTGCTCGTCCACCTCACGCAGCGCTGCTTCCCATTCGGGGTGGTCGTCGAGGGCGCCAGGGCGGCGAAGGTTGGAGAGCCACTGGCCGATCGGCCGGTCCAGCGCGGTTGCGGTGCGGGGCGCGCAGAGCGTGCCGTGCTCCTCGTGGTACACCTTGGCTGCGGCGAGGTTCTCCTGGAACCGTTCGTCTGCCGGCGACCAGACCATGCCGAGCTTCTCCAGCCGTCGGGCGCGCTGGCCGCTCATCTGCCCGACGGTGTAGGTGCGGCGCTGCTCGGCGATCCACTGCCCGAGCGGGTAGGCGCCTTCCTTGTGTCCGTAGGGGACGCGGGCGTGTCCCTCGCGCTGGGTGTACTGCTTGAGCTTCGACCAGCCGCGGGCCCAGTCCTGCTTTTCGGTGTCGATAATGTTGAAGCTGACCCAGTCGGCGATCATGGCGGGGTCGCGGCGGGAGGCGAAGCGCAGCAGGAGGCGGGATTCTTCCTCGCCTTCCTCGGGCGGCGGGCCGATGTACTGCGAGGGCTGCGCGGTGTCCTTCTGCGGTTCCTGCGGGATGGCCAGGAGCTCCACGGCCTCTTCGTCGTGGGAGCGCAGGGCCTGCAGGACCTTGACCAGCGGGCGGTAGGAGGCGGAGGTGAACATGTCCTCCTCGGGCTTCTCGCCGGGCTGGAGGAACACCGGGACGATCAGGGAGGCGAGCTTGCGCTCGCCGGGCTTTTGCCTGAGGGCGCGGCCGATGGCCTGCACGATGTCGTGCGGGGCGCCCTTGGGGTCGAGGAGCGCGACGCAGTCGACGGCGCGGATGTCGACGCCTTCTCCCAGGACGCGGACGTTGGACAGGATCGCGCGCCGGGCGGTGCTGCCGAACTGGCCCAGGACCTCGCGCCGGTGCTCGGGGGCGTGTTCGCCGCACAGCCAGTCGGCCCAGATCCGGTTGGGGTAGGTCTCGGGCTCGTCGGCATGAAGCTTCGCCGCCACGTCTGGCAGGCCGTCGGCGAACGCCTGGGCTTCCATCGTGCGGTGGTGGAACGTGATGCAGGTCTGCAGTTGGTGGTCGGACATCGTGTGCAGCAGGGCGGCCTGGAGGGCTGCGAGTCGCTGTCCTCGGACCTCTTCGGAGTGCCGGTCCTCGCCCATGAGCCGTTCGGGGGTGACGAGCGGGTCCTGGATCTCCATGACGATGATCTGGTAGCGGGCGAGCAGCCGGCGCGAGACGGCTGAGGCGAGCGAGAGCTTGTAGAGCACGGGCCCGAAGAGATCGGGGTCGTCCATCGAGGCGGCCATCTCCTGCGGCAGCGCGTCGCGGACGCCTTCGGCGACTTCCCAGTGCGGGGGTCGCTCCTGCCAGATCCGCGGGGTCGCCGTCAGGTACAGGCGTCGTGCCGCGGGGATCACGCCCTGCTTGTGGACGTCTGCCCAGGCCTTTCCGAGCGATCCGGACGTGCGGTGGGCTTCGTCCACGCACACCAGGTCCATCGGCGAAAGCCGCTGGCCGTAGATGCCGGCGAACGCCTCGGCGAGGACGTCGAGGGAGGCGCAGGTGGCGTAGATGGTCACGGGTCCGGTGCCGTGCCACAGGGCCAGCTGCACGGGATTGGTCGTCGCCCGCATCCCGCGGCTCCACAGCGCCGGGTCGTCGTTGAGGGAGCACACGGCGACGGCCGGTCCTGTATGGCCGGCGTCGTGCCAGGCCTTCACGGTCTGGGTGAGCAGGTCCAGGGTCGGTACGAGGACGAGGACGCGCCCGTTGCGTGCGATACGCCGTGCTGCCGCGGCCGCGATGATCGTCTTCCCGGTTCCGCAGGCGGCGTGGACCTGGCCACGCAGACCGGTCGGAGGGATACCGCCGGGCGGGATGTCCAGGCCGCGAACGATGGCGTCGACGGCTTCGATCTGGTGGTCGCGCAGCTTCACGGCCATGGCTCGGTGTCTCTCCTCATCTCGCGGGCGAGTGCCACGTCAGGGCGGGCGGGGTCCCGGTGCGGACCGTGCCGTCACGGGTCCCCTCGGGCAGCGGCCAGGGATTCCCGCGTCCCCGTACAGCCCTAGCTCCGCGTCCGGGCCGTACCTGTTTCTGCTGGTGGCCGAGAAGAGCCCGCTCGCCTGCGCCGGTGATGGCGATTCTTGGAAACGGCCAGGGCTCCTCCTGGCCTCACATGATCCGATTCTCAAGGGAGTGGGGAGGCTCGGTGAGCCGCGTGCGGCCGGCGATGGGCTGTCCTGGCAGCCAGGAATGCGGATGCTGGGCCCGGAAGCATGACTCGGAGAAGCCCCTGCCCTTCGTGACGCCGTCTTCCACCCGGGGCGCCGGGCAGCCGTCCGCAGCGTGCTCCAGGGCAGGCCTCGCACGGATTTGGCAGGCCGGCACCTGTGCGACCGGAGTCCGTCCCTCCGATGGGCCGTGTCCGCGCCCCGGTTGCAGCCGGTGCGTCGCGGGTATTTCTCCCGGACGCTCATCCAAGGGGGATCGTGAACAGCGACGAGGACAACGAGGAGACCGGCGGCGAGCCCGGCAAGGGCCAGCGCAGCCGCGCCGAACTGCTCTGGCGCGTCGGCATGCTGGTGGCCCTGGTGGCCTGGATCGCCTTCCTGATCTCGATCTACGAGGATCCCGGGCCGGTGTGCGGGACGGGGCAGGACAAGGGGCCCTGCTGAAGTTCCGCGGCCCGGTAGGCGGACTGCGGGATCACGGCCCGGATCCCGCGCTGCCGCAGATGGGTGGGGATTGGCGCGGGGCAACTAGGCGGTGCAAGGACGGCTTCTGGCCGGGTCCGGGGCCGTCCACGCCTTCGGGGAACACGCAGCCGGGCCATCACGTCAGCGAAGGCAGGCGCGTCATCAGCCTGCGGTGGGATGGAAGACCAGGCGCCGGCAGTCACTGTCGGTCGCAAGATGGATCTTCGTAGTCAGACCGCCGCGGGGCCTATGGCGTGATCGTCCGGCTCGCCGGCTGTGGCCCCTTCTTGCGGGCTTCGGCCGCGTGCTGGTGAGAGCGCACGATCGTGGAGTCCACCGAGACGACCCAGTTCAGCTCCTCGTCGGCGTCCGCCTGTGCCACAAGCACGGTGAACACCCGCTCCCACGTGCCGTCGGCGGGTCACATCCGCAGCCGGTTGTAGCCCCCGGCCAGTTGTGTACTTCTCCGGCAGCTGCACCCACTGAGGCTCGATCTGGAGCTTCCAGGCGATGGCGTCGATCACCTCTCGGCGGTCCGGCCGAACGCCCGCCTCGGCGTCCGGTCCGGAAGCAACGGCTCGATCCGCGCCCACTGCGCGTCAGTCAACGACACGCCCGGACAGACGATCAGGCGACACGGAAGAAGCGTTTACACGAAGCTGGTGCCATCAGCCCTGCCGGCATTTGCCCACCAGTCGATCACTCGGACTGCCATCGCATCCGGTCGCAGGCCCAGAGGGTCGAGACCGAAGTGATCCTCAAGCTCTTGCCGCAGAAACGCAGCAATCTCGGCCTGATCCGCGCCACCCCGGAGGCGCTGGAGCAAAGGTGCAAGCATGCAGTCGTACTCGTCTGCCACCTCGTCGGCGACGCCAATCGGATCCCACTCATTGAGCAGATGCCGCAGGTCGTTCTCGGTGGCGTCGGTTCCAGGTCGCATCGCACCAGGGTGCCACCCGGGAACCGCCGTCATCACTCGCCCCCGCCATGATCCAAACGAAACCGCCTAACTGCACTGCCTGCGGATCAGCCGACGGAGCATCAAGGCAGCAACGGACTGTGCGAGTCCTCCCAGGAGATGCGCGATTGGGATTCTGTCTCTGACGAGAATTGCGCCGCCTGGCGCACCGTCGCCTACCGGATTGCTGCCCGCGACGAGGTTCCCGAGCTGATCCGAGTAGCCGCAGCCGCGGTCCTCTCCGCCGTCGACCGCGAGCCGTGTTCTTGATCACCATGGCGGGGATATCGATCCCCGCGCATGTGTGGGGACCGGCCTGTCGAGCACGTGTCTGCGCGAAGTGCCGGCACCCGAGCGACGGGAAGCCCGTGAGGAGCACCGAGTCCTGGGCGAAGGGCAAGCCGATGCGCTCGGCCGGCTGAAGACGAATCAGCCGACGAAGCGGGACTCGTTTCGGACTCTCATGTGGGGCGCTTTGCCTCCTGACGGCTCACGCAGCTGAAGGTGAATGGCGCTTCCATGTCTGTGGCTCCACGCCGTGCGAAATCCGCGGAGCCACCACAGAGACACCCGTCCAGTCAGGTATCAGGGAGAACGTCCGACCTGCCGCTCGATACCGCGCTTCGGCTGCCGGTCCGCACGGGTTTGCCCAGATCGACACTTGGGTTCAGCCCAGGCGCGCATCCTGAGACCATCCAGAGCTGGTCCCCGCGCCAACGAGACCGACCTGACACAGCGGGCACCGGCCGTCCGACCGCTCCGTCGCACCTGACGCGAACCGCTCGACAAGCGCCGCGGGCTGCTCCAATGTGGCGGGACAGATCGTTCGGCTGCCCACACCCTGGGCCGTAGGGCCGGCTGCCGGGTCGGGGCCACGAGTGGGACCGCCGATCAGAGTTTGCGGCTGCGACTCGTTGCCGGGTCGCCCCGCGGAGGTAGATCGACTGATACTGGAGGTATGGCCCGAGCAGCTGAGAAATCGCACGAGCGTTCTAAGCTTACGGTCAAGGGGCGTGACATCCGGTTGCGTACGATCGGCTTTGTCGCGCTCGCCGTTTTGGCCGTCTGGTTTATCGCCGCCAACACCAAATCGGTCACCATCCGACTGTGGGTCGCCGATGTCACGCTCCCTCTCTGGACCGTCCTAGCGGGTACTCTGCTGGCCGGAATCGTCCTAGGCCTGCTCATCGCCTACCGGCGCGCCCGCCGCTGATCTCGGGACACCGGCGCAGTTGGCTTGCGTCCCACGGCCTGACTATGCCGCTGTCCGGACCATGCCCTGACGATGTGGTGGTCCTACCCGTCAGTAGGCGCTTTGAACGCCGGCCGTGCGGTGCCCACGGCTGGGTGGACTTTGGCTCTGGCGTGTGGCGGGGTGGGCCGGCGGTGCTGCGACCTTCGTATCCCCCGCCCCCGAAGCAGCTGACAGGCCGACTCCATGCGCCCTTAGCCTCCCACCACACCCTTGATCGAAAGCCCGCCCTCAGACAGACTGATCTTCTTGGAATCGGTGGGCGTGGCCACCGGGAAACAGATCGAAGAGTGTCGATGAGTCCCGACCTGCCCTTCTTCCGTTATCACCCAGACCCCCTCGCGAGTGGGTCCATCCGCGCGGCCAACGAGACGTGCGCCTGCTGCAAGCGCAACACTGGGTGGATCTACACGGCCGCCTTCTACACCGCTCAAGACGTCAACAGCCGGTTCTGCCCGTGGTGCATCGCGGACGGGAGCGCGGCTGAACGCTTCGCCGGTGAATTCACGGACTCCTACGGGCTCGACGGTGTCAGCGAGGACGTCGTGCACGAGGTCACCCGCCGCACCCCTGGTTTCCACGCCTGGCAGGATCCGCACTGGCTCGTCCACTGCCGGGACGCCGCCGCGTTCATCGGCGAAGTCGGCTTCACCGAGTTGGCGGCGCATCCTGAAGCCCTCGACCAGCTGCGGACCGACATGCGCCTCGACGGATGGCATGACGAAACACGACTTGAGTACTTCCTGACCAGCCTGGGCGCAGGAGCCACCGCCATGCTCTTCCGCTGCACCGCCTGCGGCACCCACCTCGCCTACGCCGACGCTTCCTGAAAAACCGTGAGGGCCGGTGAGTCTGCGATGGCAGATGAGGGGTGCAGGCGACGCTGGCGAGGACCAAGAAGTGGCCGGCATTTCCTTCGTAGCGCCGATGCAGGCGCCGGCATCGCCGAGCCAGGCCACGATGCGCTCGACGGGCCCGCGGAGCCGGCCCAGACGACGGCCGGCATCCTTCCTGCTACGCGCGATGGGGCGTCGTACCGCGACCGCGTAACCGTCGCCGCACGTAGCCCTAGTCGCAGGCCTTTTGTCACCGCTCTCTCACAACACCCCACCCTCGCCAGAGATCAATCCGAAATCGCCGCCTACCCCCCGCCGTGTGGTGGCCGCCAGTAGTGACAACCGCTACAAACATGACGGCGCACTGACGCGCGAGAGGCATGGGCCATGCCACCACCGTTGTGGAGAACCCACACGACCTCGCGGCCAGGAACGGTCCGCGTATTCCTCATCGCGAGCGCTGGGCAAGGACCGGCGGCACGGAGTTCCGTGATCGACCTATCCTCGTGCTTTTCGACGGGACTGATCGGTAGCATCCACAGGTGACGAACGAACCCGTGCTCAAGCTTCAGGAAGCCGAGTACCACCGTGTTTGGGATCGGTTCTGCGCGGAGTTCGCGTTCCGGCCAAGCATGTACGCGGCGAAATGGCCTGCAATCAAGGAGCCCACCGCCTCGGTCACCTGGAGCCTGGCGGCATTGGACGACGATCCGGACTACAAGCGACTCGACCGGCTTGTCGAGGTAGTTCAGCAAGGGCTGACGGCCTGCGTCCTGCCGCAAGACAGGCTGTTCGCGCTGGACTGGCAGCACGCCTCGTTCCGGTTCTCGCCCCGCATGGTCGGAGGTCCTGGGCAGGAGCGGTGGCCTTTGAGCCCCTACCCGGATGGCGACTACTACATCTATCTCACGGAGGACTTCCTGACCGGCAGCTTCGGGCACCCCTGGGAGCACTCACTGTGTCTGTTCGGGCAGGCATTCCTCGACACCGTTGCCGCCCAGGTCGACGAGATTCTCGGCGTGCCGATACGCAGATCCGGTCGCGCTACCGATCAGCAGTAGTCAGTGATTCCGCTCGGAATTGGGCCTTGCAGCGGATCCGACCATGGTGCCGGCAGCCTCGCCAGGGGCGCCGCAGGTGCGCACCGAACGGCTGCTGCAGCTCCCGGCTGCCCTGGTCTGGCCAGCGCAGGTTTCAGGCGACCGCACGGCGGAGCCAGACATGCAATGACTGCGGCACGCCGGGAAACCTAGGTGCCGCTACCAGGCCAAGGGGCGGTCAGGCTGCATGGTGGGGACATGATCGGCACGGTGATCGCGATCCTCGGCTTGTTCGTGTCTGTGGCGACCGCAGTCGTCGGCTACCGGCACGGCCAACGTGCCGAGCGAGCTCAGCAGCGGCGCGACGAACGTGAAGCGGCCGACCGGAGACGCCTCCAGGAGGAGGCGGATCGGACGGAACGGATCCGCCAGGCGAGCTGGATCTCGACTCTCATCGAAGCCGACGGCCTGCACGTCGAGGTCTACAACGGCAGCAGCCAGCCTGTCAGCAACGTGCACGTCCTGGCAGGCGACACTCCTCTGCAGCCGCACGTCGATCGGCGGCAGGATCTCGTGCTAGGCGTCACTCCGACCAGCCGGCGGCTGCTGACGCCGGGCAGGTCCTTGTTCTTTGTTCGTGATCCACAGGATTCGACCAGCGAACTCGACCTCGCACGGGTGACAGTGGAGTTCAGGGATGTGGCGGGCCGCGTCTGGCAGCGGACGGCTGCCGGCGCACTGCGCGAGCGCATCTCGCCGGACGACGCTCCGCCGGAGTGGAGCACAACCATGGCTCCGCTCGTCGAACCGTACCGAGAGCCTAGCCCTGAAGGGGGGCGGTACTTCGATGGCCCGCCTTCAGGTCCTCTCGGCGGAGCAAGCCAGCCGCCACTCCCGCCCCCGCCCTACGGCAGTGGTGTCTCCCGCGCTGCCAGCCTGCGCTCGCGACGAGCCTTCTCTTGTCTGTTCGTCCTTGGCTGCCTAGGCGCGGCGGCCGCTCTGGCCTACCTCATCTCGCAGTTGGCCTAAAGCGTGCCTCCTTGATCCGTCGGTTCTTGGGGGCATCGGCCTGCACTGCCTGCAGTGCCTGCACCTGACGGACGATAGCCATACCCGTGGGATTCTGTCGGGATCGATACGTTCACGGCCCGCGGGCAGCTTCAAGGCTCTGCCCAGATCTACGTGAACGCTCCTGTAGGTTCTTCGGGACGCGTGTGGGCGGGTCCCCGCCGGAAGCAACAGGGAGGGACCGTGGCTGGCGAGCGGCTTGATGCCGAGTGGCTTCGCGGTTGGTGTGGGCAGGCGAATTCGACGCTCGCGAAGCTGGTGCACTCGTTCCAGGCACGGCACGGCTTCGAGCCAGGCAGCAACGTGGTCGTGCTCGCTACGGAGGAGAGTCATCAGGCCACCGACGCGCTCGTGGAGCTGACGCCGATTCCCTCGGACCTGACCACGATGTACTGGGTGATCGACGAAGTCTCCCTGCCCGATGTCGAGAACGGCTACTTCGTCCACCCGGCCTCGCTGGTGGCGGACCACTTCCGCGAGTACGGGGCCGTCCAGATCAACGGGGAAGAGCCTGCCCTGGTCTTCGCCAGCGACGGCGGCGGCCACCTGTTCGCGCTGGCAGGATCCGGGCGGGTCTGGAGGTCGACCACAGCCTCGTGGTTCGATCAGTTCGACCTCGCTGCGGCCAGTCTCCAGGAGTTCTTCGACGGGCTCGCTCGGCAGATCAGGGGCCAGCTCTGAAGGTTGTTCGAAGGGCGCGTCGACTCAAATCCGGGTGAGGATTTGGATCCTCAGGAGCCGGATCGAGGCCCGGCCTTACATGGCTCTCTTGATCGTTTGACCCTGTTGACGTGGCCCTCGACGGCGCCGGAGCTCTAGACGCGGGTCAGGCCGGCCGTCACCGCGTCGAGGTCCTGGCGGAGGAAGCCGGCGAAGCCGCGGATCGGGGCATGCCCTCTCCGTCCCTGCTGTCGGCAGCTCGGACAATCCAGCGGCTTGCCGCACGCTGCGGCGTCGACGAGCAACACCGCGCCGGTGACCTCATGGTCTCCAACCGCACGTCGATTCCGAGAAACAGCACATCTTCGATCGAGCAGGCCCCATATTCGAGACCTGCCCTGAGTCAACGTACATCTGGCGGCGGCCGCAGTCGGCATGCCGACCTGGCCGCCCTGTCGGAGGCCTGGCGCGGTTGGTTCATCCGTCTTGTGACGAGATGCTGTAGGGGACATTCGGGTGGAATGCGCACCGCTCCGCAACCTCCGTCAGGCTTCTTCCAGTCGTCTTCCCCAGTGGTAGGACGACCAAGGAGGTACTCGTGACCGGGTTTCAGGCATTGGCCACAGGCACCGCGGCGCTGCAAGATCTCGACCCGTATCGGTTCCCGGCCGCGCTCATCGACGGTCAACCGGAGAGCGCGTCTACAGCCGGCGCTTTCATGGACACAGGCGACTACCTCCTGCCCGCACCGGACCCGGCCAGCCGCCTGTCCGCTCCACTCGCCCCGGCCGACCGTCGCCGTCTGGAGCTGCACGCCGCTCTCACCACCGCGGGCGTCACACCTTTGCCCGGCGACCTCGACGCCATCGAAGCGCTGTGCACGCTGGACGACACCACCCATGCGGTGCTCCGGCGATGGATCAACCACACCATGTGACCGGCAGCACCGGATCGCCGGATCCATATCGGGGAATCGCCACGGCGCCCGGTCACCGCGCGCCCGCCCGAGGACCGGGAGGCCGACGGCGCGGCCTACCTCACGGAAGGCGAGCCGGCTGAGTCCGAGACGAGGCGTACTGGCGGCTGCTCATCGAAGCCTGGCGGCCGTCCACCGCGTATCCCACACGCGGGCGTATCGCCTGGCTGTCGGACTTCTCCGGTACGGCGTGGCGGATTCCCAAGCCGGTCCCTGTTCGCTGAGCGTGCGGGTGCCGAGGTCTGACCGGCTGCGCAGTCGCGGCGGCATGCCGGCTGCCGAAACCGATGTGCCTGGGAAGCCGTCTTGGGCAGCAAGGTCAGGCAGAGGGGACGTCGTGGTGGGTGAGAAGGCAACCGTGGTCCGGTGGGCGCGGCGACGATCCGGGGCGTGGGCTGCGGGCGGGTGCGCGGAGCGGGTCTCACGGTGGCCGCTGGACTGGCGACGGGGGCGGGTGACCGCCGTGCTCGCGGTGCTCACGGCCGGGCTCATGGCCTGCCATCGAGCGGTGCCCAACTCCGTGGGGCGGCTGGGCAGTCTGCTGGAAGCGTTTCTGCCGTGGCTCGGCCTGGTGGTCGTGGTGCTGCTCGTCCCGGCCCTGCTGCGCCGTTCCGCATCCGCGCTGGTGGCGCTGCTGCTACCGGTGGCGGCCTGGATGCACCTCTTCGGCGAGCTGCTCCTGCCCGGGGCGGGGCCCGGCCCCCGGGATCTGGTCGTGGTGCAGCACAACGTCAGCGACGAGAACACCGACCCGGCGGGCACGGCCCGCGCCCTGGCCGCCGCCGGGCCCGACCTCATCGCGCTGGAGGAGCTGGTGCCGCCGGCGCTGGCGGTGTACGCCGACACTCTCGCGCCGAACTACCCGTACCACGCCGTCCGGGGCACCGTCGGACTCTGGTCGAAGCATCCGCTGACCGATGCCCGGCTGGTGGACATCAGGCCCCGGCAGATCGCAGAACCCTGGAGCCGCGGGCTGCGGGCCGTGGTCCACACGCCGCACGGTGACATCGCGGCGTACGTGGCACACCTGCCCTCGGTCCGTGTCCAGGCGAGCGGCCTTGCCTCCGTCGCGCGGGACGACAGCGCCCGCATGCTGGGCGAGGCCATCGCCGACGAGAAACTGAAAGCAGTCCTCCTGCTCGGTGATCTCAATGGCACCGCCGACGACCGTGGCCTGTCCCCGCTCACCTCGCGGATGAACACGGCCGAGCGGGGCCTCGCCTTCAGCTTCCCCGCTGCCTTCCCCATGGCCCGCATCGACCAGGTCATGGCTCGCACAGCCACCGTCAGCCGCATCCGTACCCTGCCCGCCACCGGCAGCGACCACCTTCCCGTCACCGCCCGGGTCGTACTGGGTGAAAAGTGATCTTGGTGACAATATGCCTGCCCATGCTGCGAACCGTCGTGTCTCAGGCCACGGCTGGTCCAGGCCGAGCGGAGGTACTCCCCTTTCTCGGACCGCGTTGGAGCTCTGCCCTGGCCTGTAGCTGTTGAGGCTGGTGAGGTTGCTGCGCCCGTCTGCGCCGTCGAAGCCCCAGGCCGGGGATCCTCCCCGACCTGGGCTTCGGTGTCTTCGGTGTGCTGCTGTCAGGGGCGGGCGGCCGTCGAGACCCGGGCGAGGACGGCCGTCGCCTGCGCCGGGTTCGCGCGGAGCCAGGCGGTCAGGTGGTCTCGGACGGCCTCGGTGACGCAGGTGCGGACGGGGCCGTTGCCCAGTCGGTCGCGAGTTGCGCCCTCGTACTCGGGCCGATCGAGCTTCACCGACACGACCGCCGTCAGGCCCGCGCCGAGCTGGGTGGGGGTGAAGTCGGGGTCGGACGGGCTGAGCAGCCGGTGCTCCTGGGCGTACGCGGTGAGTGCGGCCGCGAGGCCGTCTCGGAAGCCGAGTTCGTGCGTGCCGCCGCCGGTGGTCGGCCGGCTGTTGGCGTAGCTTGCGATTCGTTCGTCGCTGCTGTCGCACCAGCGGAGGGCCACCTCCACGGTTCCCTCCATCTCGGCGTACTCACGCTCGAAGCTGATCACGTCCGGGTGGAGCGGGGCACTCTGTTGCGCGACGTAGTCCCTTGGGCCGCCCGGGAAGCGGAAGCGAACGGTCCGGGGTGCCGCGGGGTCGCGGTCATCGGCCAAGGTGATGTCCAACTCGCGGTTCAGGAAGGACAGCTCCCTGAAGCGCGCAGCGAGGGTGTCGAACGAGAGCTCCAGAGTCTCGAAGATCTCGGCGTCCGGCCGGAAGGTGATCACGGTCCCGGTGGCCTCGGCCGGCCCGGTGCGGGCGGGCACCCCGACAGGCACGCCCTGCTCGTACTCCAGCACCCAGCGGGCGCCGTCGCGGCATACCTCTGCCGTCAGGCGGCTCGACAAGGCGTTGACGACGGCCATTCCCCCTCCGAAGTTGCCGCCGGACAGCAGGCGCCGGTCAGCGGGTGGTGCCCCGCACCAGAGTTCGGTCAACCGGCTCTCCAGCGGAGGACCGTCGCCGTGGCCGGCATACCCGACCGCAAGACCCGTGCCGTCGTCGGCGACACGGACGCCGCCGTCGGCGGTGAGGGTGATCTCGACACGGCTGGCGGTGCCGCCGAGGATCTCGTTCAGCGCCCGTTCGGCGGCATCGAGCACCAGGTGGTGCAGGCCGCGTTCGCCGACCGATCCGACGTACATCCCGGGGCGCTTCCGAACGGCCTCCAGGCCCTCGAGAACCACGATCACGCTGGCGTCGTACGTATGGGATTCCTCGCTCATGATGCCCCCTCCGAGGGTGTCCGACAGAGGTCTCCCAACTTAGGAGATCTCCCATAAAAACAGCAGGTCAGGGGCGAGAGAGCGAGGCCTCCGGCGGACTCCTGAAAGGCGATGAGGGGCGGTCGGTCGGGAGGAGTACGCGCGGCCGCGGCAAGGTCCGCCGCGGCCCGCAGAGGACCGTCTGCGGCACTGTTTCGGGAGGCCGCGGAGCCACGAATTTCAAGAACTTGCCGCTCGGTCTCATGCGGCCGTGAGTGCGGGTGAGCCGTTCGGCTGCGCGCCGAGATGGCTGCGCGACACGGGGCCGTTCGGCTGATCAGGTCGTGCTGTGCCAACGCCTGGTAGCTCTGGGGAGAGAACGGTCGCGGGGGCTGTCGAGGCGGATGCGGCCGGGTCAGCGCCTACCGGTGAGGCCGTAGGCGACGTGCTCGATGAGCACGATCTCGGCGCCGTCCGGACGAGCAGGGAATCGAGATCGACAGGTGCCATCGGCGTTTCGGCCAAGCGCCGTGGTCGTGAGGTCCGTTGGGAGACCTGGGTCGGTGCATCTTCCATGCTCCGACACGCGCCGGATCCCGGGGATCCGACGGAGTCCGAAAGACACCAGTTCGATATCTCCGCGGGGTCGTTGAGCTACACGAACCGCGCCGGACGACCGCTCAGGAGGACCCGCCGTTGACCTCGACGCCCGTGAACGAACAGCAGACCACGCCGCCTCCACCTCCGCCCGCGGAGATCACCTACAGCGGGCAGTACGCGATCAACCCGCTCGCCGAGGTCTCCTTCCGGCGCATGTGCGCGCAGATCCCCGCCGTCCTGGGTCGCATCGCTCGGCTCTCGTGGCGGACCGACCGGCGCGCCGTGCAGCTGCTCCTCGGCTGCCAGCTGGTCACGGGCGCCTCCGCCGCGGTGCTGCTGACGGCCACCGCCCGGGCCATGGAGCCCGTCCTCGGGTCCGGTTCCGCCGGGGAGCGGCTGAGGGGTGCGCTGCCGGCCCTGCTGGTGGTGGCCCTCGCCGCGGCGCTGGCTCGTACGGCCGGGGCGGTTGCCTCGTACGCGGAACGGCGGATCACGCCACGTCTGACGACCGAGACGGACTCGGCGCTGGTCGAGGCGGTGTGCCGGGTGGAGGCGGTGGCGTACGCGGAGGACGGGTTCGCGGACCGGCGCGAGGCGGCCGAGATGGGCGTGATGCGGACCCATGTGATGGTGACCGACGCCCAGCGGTTCGTGTCGGCGGTCATTCGCATGGTCACCGCTGGGGGTGTTCTGTCGGTGCTGAACCCGCTGATGCTGCCGCTTCTCCTGCTCGCCGTTCTTCCGGCCGGCGTCGGGGCCGTGCTGAGCGCGCGGGTCGACTACGAGATCCACTACGCGAACGTGGCGGACCGCAACGTGAGGGGGATGATGCGCTGGTGGGCGACCGAGTCCCGTTACAGCGACGAGGTCCGCGCGAACTCGATGACCGACTACCTCGTCTACTGGTACCGGGCCCTGTCCGACCGGTGTGACCTGCGCAGCCTGGGCGCCGCGCCGCGCACGCTGCGGATCGCCCTGCTGTCGGCGCTGGCCGGCGGCGTCTTCCTGCTGGCGACGTGGGGGGCTCTGGCGTGGCTGGCCGTGTCCGGCCGGATCGATCTCGCGGTCGCCGCGACGGCCGTGATCGCCGTGCAGACCACGCTCGCCGCGCTGTCCCAGGTGGTCATCGGCGGCGCCGCGGTCTTCCACACCAGCCTGTACCTCGGCGACATGCAGTCCTTCCTCGACGCCGCCGCCGCCCGCGCCCCCAGACGCGGTCCCCACCGTCTCGCCGCCCCGGTCGACGAGATCCGCATGGAGGAGGTCGTGTACCAGTACCCGGGCAAGGACAAGCCTGCTGTCGACGGCGTCTCGTTGACCCTGCGGCGCGGCCAGATCCTCGCGATCGTCGGGGCGAACGGCTCGGGGAAGTCCACGCTCACCCGTCTGCTGACCGGGGTCTACCTGCCGGACAAGGGCACGGTCTCGTGGAACGGCACCGACCTCTCCGGGACGGACCCCTCCACGGTGTGGGCGTGCACCGGTCTGGTGCCGCAGATCTTCGCGCAGTGGCCGCTGCGCGTCCGCGAGAACGTGACCCTCGGCCAGCCCCGTACCCACGACGACACCCCGGTGTGGGAGGCCGTCGACGCGGTCGGGCTGCGCGACGCCGTCGAAGACCTCCCGGCCGGTCTCGACACCCTCCTCGCCCGGGACCTCTGGGGCGGGACGGAACTCTCCGGCGGCCAGTGGCAGCGCATCGCGTGCTCAAGGGCCCTTTACCGCCGGCCCGAGCTGCTGATCCTCGACGAGCCCACCTCCCAGATGGATCCCCGGGGCGAACACCAGATCTTCGAGCAGATCAAGGCCATCTCCGCCGACCGCATCACGATCGTGGTCACCCACCGTCTGGAGAACACCAAGATCGCCGATCACATCATCGTGATGGAACACGGCCGGATCACCGAGCACGGCACGTACGACGACCTCGCCCATGGGGGCGGGACCTTCGCCGAACTCCTGGAACTCTCCCAGGACCGCTGACCCTGCTCACCGCCATCAGTCGCGCTCGTCGAGGACGCCCAGGACCGCGGGGCGGCAACTCCGCACGGCCGTACGCCCCGCAGCGGCTCGTGATCCGACCGCGGACCGGCCTGTTACCTGCCGTAGAGGAACGCCCGTGCGGGTACGAAGATTTCGTGCCCCTTCGGGAAGCGGACCCGTACGCCTTCTCGGGTCCACTCCGTCGACTCCACCCCCTGCTGCCCGAGCGCGGCGTCGACGTCGAGCCAGTGTCCGTAGGCGGGAGTGGGCTGCCTGCCGATGAACAATTGGAAGGTGTCGCTCCCGGACAGGCTGCTGCGGCGGACCAGGGCCAGGTGGTGTGGTGCCTCGTCCGGGTAGATCAGCGAAGGCGGGGCAGCGCTGCGGTAGGTCACTTCGTCCGTCGGCCAGCGCACGACGGCGACCAAAAAGCCGGTCAACACGATGCCGCAGACCAAGCCCAGCAGGGCCGGCCCCAGCCAGGGCCTACGGCGGGGGCGTGCCTGCGGTGGGTTCGGGGCGGTTACGGGCATGCGGACGGGGACCTCCGGGATCGATGCGGCTCGGGACCGGCCGCGAGAATCGGCTCACGAGAAGGACGCGGAGCCGCGGACGGGGGTTGCCGGCCGCCGACGTCGTGTCACGATCATGCCCCGTAGGAGCTGTTGGAAAGTACTGGTCCCGTGAGGTCTGGCATCGATGGAGGGCTACGCTCGCACTGCCGGAATGCCTGGACCGGCCGCTCTGCCGATCACCGAGGTGGGTGCCCGCGATAGCTGGCGTCGTCGGCTCGCCCAGCTTGTCGACCGGCTCAGGGAGCAGGCCAGCCGTGGAGGTCAAGCCCCGGAGCACGAGAGCCTCGTGCACCAGGTTGATGATTTTGATGCAGGGTTCAGTGGGCCGGGAGCGGATCAGCTGGTCTGCGCGGCCGCACGCGGGTCGGAGGTGTCGATACGTTCGGCGAACCGACGGACCTGGTCCTCGACAGGTTCGTTCCCGGTGACGGCCATGGTGTAGTGACGAAACGCCGTCGCGCGGAACGAATCCTCGACGCGGAACCGCAACGTGATGTGGGCCTTCTCGCCACGATCGCCGACCGATAGGCCAAGGCCCCAGGGCGGGGGCAGGCAGTTCCACCGCCGGAACCAGTCGAGGTCGACCAGTTCCCGGGCCAGGAGGCGTACGGCGGTGTCGACCGGCTCCTCCCAGCTGTGGTCGGCGACGAAGCGGTTCCAGCTCGGCGTCGTACCGGGCGGCCTCGAAGTGGGAGTCCGATGGCAGCGGCACCCGGATGTCGTCCGTGTTCTCCCATGTCCACACCACCAGACCACCACACCGCTCGATGGTCACGAAGACGCCCCCGCAGCAGCCGGTGTCGCAGCAGTTGTTCGACAACTCGACCCGCCGCGGTTCGGTGCCGGCCGTCAGCGGCCACGTTTCGGGCGGGCCGATCAGCATCTCGTGAAAGAGACTCGAATCGCTGTCGGGGTGGATGGTCTCCACGACATCCACCCCGTCGACCATCAAGCGGATCCGCGCCGACGATCGCCATGATCCCGGATGCGCGGGGACGTGGCGGAGGGAAAGGACGTTGAACGGCTCCGAAGGCTCCATCTTTTTATGATCACACCTTCGGGCCCGCACTTCCCGGTACCCGCCCCGCGCCCATGCACCGCGTCCGGTGTGGCGCAGCCTGTCGGCCGCCGAGCTGGTTTGTGGAGGCTCTGATCTGCGGCAAAGGATTAATCGGCGTGCTTCCCGGCAGGCCCGTCGGGCATCATCACGGGATGATCGGCAATCGGATCACCCATCGCACGGCGGACGGCGTCCGTGTTCCCGGAACATGGCGCCACGCGTTCATATGCAACGGCGGCACCTACTTCCTCACCGACCTCTTCATCTACGCCGACGGCATCATCGACTGCTGGGACCTGGTCACGCTCGACGAGTTCGAGAAGAAGCTCCGCAGCGGGTGGGTGGCCACCAGCCTTCCCGACGGTGGCCAGGCATCCGCACACCGCCTGGCCTCGTGGACCTTCGATGAGCCGGACACCTGGCTGACCCCGGAGCTGCTGCTGGCCGAAGTCCGCGACACCATCGACAGGCTGAACGGTCGCCCCGATTCGACCGGCCGCTGCCTGGCGGCGGTGGATGCGTTCTTCGCCGAGCGGACGGAGGAGAACCGGTCCGCGGCCGAGGTCGCCTATCTGGCCATCCCCGAGACGGTGCGCCACTACGCCCTCGGTGACATGGACCGCAAGGACCGTCCCCTGCAGGTCCTGGTGACGGGCCCGGGCGGTCGCTGTCCCCAATGGCCTGACGAAACGGTTTCGCAGGACGAGTACGACGAGGCCGTCGCGTACTTCGAGGAGCGGAGCCGACGGCGGGCCGAGGCGCCTTCGCGGGTTCCCGCGGACGGGGCGGTGAACTCCTTCGCCCCCGCGTTGAAGCTGCCGCACTCGTATCCGCAGCGCGTGCTCGATCACCCGGACAAGCGGTGCCTGCGCAATGACTACCCCGCGCCCATCACCCTGGACGACGTCACCTATCCGTCGGTGGCGCACGCCTACTGGGCCCGGTCCGTCGCCGAACCTGAAGCGCGCATCGCGGTCGTCACCGCGGAGACGGGGGCGAAGGCCCACACGCTCGCGGCCAAGGCGACGCGACGTAAGGGCTGGGAGCGGACCCGCACGGCAGTCATGGCCCGATTGCTGCGTACCAAGTTCGAGCAGCATTCCGACCTCGCCGCGATCCTTCTGGCCACGGGTGACGCGACCTTGATCTACGACGACGCGGACTCGGATTTCTGGGGCGACAACGGAGGACGGGGCCGGAACTGGATGGGCCGCCTCTTGGAACTCGTCCGGTCCGAACTGCTGGCTGGGGAGGCCGGCGTCGACTAGGACCCGTTCCAGCCGACCATGCGACTGTCGGTTGATCTGCTCGTTCTCCATGTATGGGGCAAGGTGAACCCGATGATCTGCCGGACGCAGAGTGGGCGCGGCTTCGGCCGCTCCTGCTGGTCAGGTGTGGCCGCTGCGGGGCAGTGGCCTGATGACCGGCAGGTGATCGACGGGACCGTTGACACCTCCTTCACAGTCCGAGGGCCTGCTGCGAGACCACACATTCCGCACGTCGTGCGTGAAGGTGATGGTCGGCAGTCGTAGCCGACCCGTAACTGCCGCCCGCTACGGGCGACGCTCAGCCGATCGCTCCTCTCTCGGTGAACCCGGGTGACCGAGCGGAGCTGGGGACTGTCTCTCTGCACCGTCTGTGAGATCGTCCTGATCGTGATCGAGTCCTGGGTGATCAATGACGGCAGCCCTGCGCCCGTGTCGTCCGAGACGGTGCTGGAGGCACTTCGGGCGAGGATCGACAGCGGGAAGCTCGAGACATGGCTGACCAGCTCGTCCGGACGCTCGCTGGCCTTCGTAACAAACACGGAGCGCGCGATGGTGATGCTGCTCGAGGAAGAGGGCGATCCGGGCGAGCATGCCACGGATCCCGGCGCTCAAGGATCGAGCGGCGGGTTCACCCTCTCCAACGGGCAGAACGACGAGTACCCGGATGAGGGGCACCGTGCCCATGCACGAGGCGTTGAGGCTCGTGCAGCAGATCGTGGGCTCGGGATCCTGGCCGACGGACGCACACTGGGTGGTTGATCGCTGAGCCGGCTGCCGTCGTGCCCCCGATGAGGAACCGCGGGAGTTCGCCTGCGGCCCGGTAGGCGGTGGCGAGCTTGTCTGATCGCATGGGCAGGCCGCGGCACTGCTTGAGCCGGTTGATGCAGCGCTCGACCGCGTTGCGCTGCTTGTGGGTCTCGGCGTCGAAGGCCGGCGGTGCTCGGCGATCCAGTCGCCTCGTTCGTGAGGATGGAGTGGAAGTCGTTGCTGGCCGTGCCCTGCGGCCTCGACGAGGCCCCGGTCCGGGATGTCGGGTCCCGAGCCGAGGTCTCCCGTCGTACTGCGCTTCCCGCGAGCGGCGGTCTCTAGCCGAGCGGCAGGCCCAGGAACTTCGCTGGTGCCAGTGCGAGGAACTTCGACATCGCGGTGGCGAGACCGGCCGCCTCCGGGCTTTCGGGCTCGGCCGCGAGGCTACGGAACGTCAGCTCCAGGGCCCGGTCGCCGTCGCGCACCAGAAGAGTGGTGATCTGGGCCTGCTGCCCAGCCGGGCCGGCGAGCATCGTGCGCATCAAGGCCTCGTCACCGAACTTCTGCTCCACCTTGAGCGGCTCACTCGGATCATCGGCCGGGTCCACCAGCTGAACGGTGATCTCCTGATCGCCGACGCTCATCGTCCACGCTGCGCACTCGGCGTAGACCTGGCGCATGTCGGCCATCCAGGTAACGGCGGCCCCTGCCGCCCGTTCCGAGACTCCCTCGTCGACGACGATCGTGGAGTCCGCATTCACGAACGAGGTCCTGACCTCCCTCACGGCCTTGTCGGTGAACGCCCTGTTCAGCAGGGCCGTGAGCTCTGGAGTCGCACCGGTCATCGGCGGCGGGTCCTCGTCGGACGAGGGCGACTCCAGTTCGGCGAAGTCATCGAGGCCCGCCTCGGACAGATCCGCTGCCGCGACCAGCAGCTCCTCGAGGTCCACCGGCCGCTCGGCCGGCGACGACTGCGAATCGCCAAATGTGCTCACGAAGTTGCCTTTCGATAAGGGTGCTTGGCGCATGCCGGGCATCACCGTAACCCGCCGCACCCCGAGACGATCATGAAATTCGGAGTTCGGTGCTGCGCGAGACCCCTGGTGGGCATTGAGGCGGCATGCGCTTTGCCGATCAGGGGCGGTGTCACCGACTTGTGAAGAGACCAGTGCGGCGAATGCGCACCTGGAGTCGGGAGCGTACGAACGGACCTTTCACACACCGTCCCCGGTCACCGCGGCGGCGAACCGCCCGGTCGTCGACGAGGCCGTACGGCAGGCAGGGAGGAGAGGGGCAGCCAGCGTCACTGGAGTCGCAGGACACCAGGTGCTCGGTCCTCGAAGATCTCGATCAACCAGTCGAAGACGGTTGATCCGCGCTCTCCACGCGCCGCGGCAAGATCGGCACTGACCGCCGGGCGGTTCGCGGGGTGGCAGCGTGACAAGCGCAGCTCCAACTGCCGAGCAGTCTCCGGATAGCTCAAATAGTCGCGAGCCACCTGATGGTCCCGCCACTCAACCACGTAGTCATCGTCGTCGGGCGTCCCGAAACCACCGCTGAGGCAGTCGGCGAAGGCGTCGAGATTCCTGCCGAAGTAGCCGCCGGGACCGTTGATCGCCTCGCCGATGACTCGCCAGAAGTCTTCCAGCGTCCTGATCCGGGTGCCATCCAGCACGTACGTCGCGGTCACAGCACGCAGGATACGTGCGGCTCCGGAATGTGCCCGTCCCTTTTGGACCCGTGCTGTGAAGGCACTGCCTCGCGCGGGTTTCGCCGGAAGTCGCGGTGTAGCTGGTACGTAGGGACACGTTGAACCGCATGAATGCTCGGCAGTTCAAGGCTGCCGATGGCCGCCGATCTCGAACGGCCTGCTTTCGCGGAAGTCCCGCTCGCCATGGAGACGGCAGTCCTGGCGATGTTCGGCCCCGTGACGACATTTGTACAAGACCGAGGGACGGCAGCCCCGGCATCCTCCCGAGCATGGCTATCTACGAAGGTAAGCATGTGCACGGGATGCACGTGGTCCACGACGGCCTGCGGGAAGCGCCGCCGCTCGTGCTCATCCACGGATCGGGGGCCTCGGGCAGCTCCTGGGGTCCGGTAATGCCGGCACTGGCCAGCCGGTATCACGTCATCCGGATCGACCTCCCGGGCCACGGTCAGTCCCCGCCCGCGCCGTCGTACGACGTGCCTGAGCAGGCAGCCAGACTGGCCGCGGCGCTCGATGAGCTCGGCCTTCGTCCGGTCACCGTGGCCGGACACTCCAGCGGCGGGTACATCGCCACCGCCCTCGCCGAACAGCGCCCGGACCTGGTGGGTTCGCTCGCACTGATCAGCAGTGGTCCGAGTCCCGACGCGCTCCTTCCGCAGCCCGTCCTCCTTCGGGTCCTGATCGACCCGCCGCTCGGTCCGCTTCTTTGGAGAGTCCGTTCCGACGCGATGCTCCGCCGGGGGGTGACCGCGGTGTGCAACCGCCCGGTGGACGTCCCGGACGACCTGGTCGCCGACGTGCGGGGCATCAGTTATCGCACGTTCAGGACGGTGCTGCGCCAAAACCGCGCGTACATCGCCGACCGGAGCGTACCCGCGCGCCTGACCGCACTCGACGTCCCGGTTCTGGTGATCTTCGGCGCTGCCGACCCCCGCTGGGATCCGTCTTCGGCGCACCACTACGACACGGTGCCGAACGCGCGAGTCGTGCAGCTGCCCGACGTCGGGCACTTCCCCATGCTCGAAGCGCCGGAGACGACCAGCGAGTTGCTGCTGCGCTTCGCAGCGACGGGCCGTTGACACCCACCGCCTAGCCTGGTGCTGTGAAGTCCACCGAATCACCACCTGACTGGGCGTCGGTGAAGGTCGCCGTGCCCCGCCAGCCCGGCCGGCTGCCGGGGGTCAGCATGGCCGGGTTCAGCCAGCGTGCTCCGGCAGACGTGGGTATCGCCATGGTCGCGCACCCCTCGGTGACTCTGTTCGTGGACCTGAGCGACGGAGACAGGCTTGTCCACGACGCCCACGGCCGGCGCGAATGCGGCAGCACGGTCGTCGGGCTGGTACCGGGCGACCTTCGGCTCGGGGGCCGGGCGGCAGGGGGGATCGAATGCCTCCAGATCCGGTTGTCGCCGGTCTGGGCGGTCGCGGTGTTCGGAGCATCGACCGACCTCAGCGGGACGGTGGTCTCCTTGGAGGATGTCTGGGGCCGCGATGCCGGACGAACCGAGGAAAGGCTGCGGGACGCCGCGTCGTGGGACGAGAGGTTCACGATCGCAGCGGACGCCCTCGGCCGACGGATGAGCGCCCGCCCGTCGCCTGATCCCGAGGTCGCCGCTGCCTGGTGGCTGATGCGCACCAGCCGGGGACGGGTGCGCGTCGACAGCCTGGCGAGCGAGGTGGGATGGAGCCGTAAGCGCCTGTGGTCCCGCTTCCGGTCCCAGATCGGCCTCACGCCCAAGCACGCCGCCCGGCTGGTGCGCTTCGATCACGCCGCCCATCTCCTCGCGGCGGGTAACGCCGCCGCCCAGGTGGCGGCCGAAAGCGGCCACGCCGACCAGGCCCACCTCCACCGCGAGGTCAAGGCGTTCACCGGGGTGACACCTACGGCCCTAGCGGCTGCGCCGTGGCTCGCCATCGATGACGTCGCGTGGCCGACCTCGTTCGCGGACCTGACACCGCCGACGTCTCCGATCCATCAGTTCCCGCGAAGTGAGCCGAGTTCGCACGAGAGACGACGCATCATCTCTCAGGACGTGACGGGATGAGAGAAGGGCAGCACAAACGAGAACGGGTGGGAATCCGACAGGTTCAACCGACAGGACAACCAACCAGTCTCACGAAGACGGCATAAGTGCCACCGTTGGATGGGGACACGGGCTTCCGTCGCGAGGATGCGGGGGGGCGATGTCTTCGCGGCCGGACTCGTACGTGAACGGGCTGCAGGAAGGCCGGATTTCCGCCTGGGCGATGTCAGCGAGACGGTCGACGTCGTCAGCGTCGCTCTCGGAGCCCAGGCTCTCCACCCGAGCGGCGGCTTCCTTCGTGCGTCGCAGCACGGCGTGGGCCTGCACGCGTTCTGCGGCGCGGTGCCAGTCGTTTGCGGTACCTCTGACGATCAGTGAGCTGATATGGTCCATGCCTCCGGCCGCGGTCGGCGTGCCGGCGGTGTCGAGCACCGCGGCACCCGGACAGGGTCGGGACTTTCACCGGCGCCGTAGACGCGGAGCACGGCGTCGTAGATCAGGGCATGAGCAGGCTCGTAGAAGTCGTGGGCTTGCAGGATCTCCACGACGTCGGCGACGGTGTCCGTGGACAGGAGCAGCGCGGAGCACCGTCTTCTCTGCGCTGTTGTCACAGTTCGAGGACTGCCGGCTGCCTGTGTCGCTACTCATGCCGAAGTCCCCAAAGCGGCGCCCGTCTTCAGCGCCAGCGGCGAAGCGGCCGGCGACGGTCCTGGTCGGAGACGACTCCAGGGCTCCCGTGGCGGCTGAGGCGAGCTCGCCTTGATGCGGATCTGGATCCCGAACATCCCCCGGTGTCGCTCTTCGCTCCCCACTCAGGTGCTGCGGTCAACGGAAACGGCAAGCTCTACGGAGCATGGAGCACCGGGAGCGAAGCGGCGGTGATGGTGGTTCGCCGTCCTGGCAGACTCGATGGCATGGACGAGCTTGCCAGCGGCGCGGCGCTGAACAATCCCATGCACGAGTACGTGACGCTCTATCCCGAGGTCGTCAAGGCAGGTTCCTTGCAGAACGCCTTACAGGCGGTTGCCGACGACGCGGGCAGCGGGCTCGCGGTCGAGCTCACGTCCTCACCCGGCTGGCGCCGTGTAGCCGCGTGCGTGGAACGTGACGGCCGGAGGGCGGATGTCCTGATGGCCCTCGGCGAGCGCTGTTTCATCGTCGACTGCTGGACCGGCGGCGTCCGTATGGCTTCCGGCAATACCTCGGATCTGACCGAGGCTTCCGGAGCGCTCCACTCCTGGCTGGAGGGGCCGCGGGTGGGTGAACTCGTCGCCCAGTGGTCCTTCCTGCGGACCTGGGAGCTTGCCGAGGCCCACGAGCGCGGCGAGGCTGTGCCCGTGCGTTGGCGCCGGCTCCGTGAGGCCGCCGCGCGCACGCCGGACACCGGATTGCACGAACTCGTCGAGGCCGCGTTCGAACAGGAGCGGCTTCGGGTCCTGTCGCCGGGACGGAGCATGCAATGGCTCACCTTCAGCCGCCGGGCCGCGCCACCCATCTGCCACGACCTGCCGCGGGCCATGCCGCTCAAGAACGGCCGCTACCGGGTGCGGTTCGCCGACGGGCGGCTGCAGGAGCTGACCAGTGCGGCAGAAGCGGTGGTGGTCATCATCGAGGGCCTTCCCGAGGATGCCATGCCACGGCCTTAAGAGGTCGTCTCGATAGGCGGTTAGTGCGTCGGAGCGCCCTGCTGGTTGGGGCGTATGGTGCGGGTGCGACGATGCAGGCATGCGCGAGTTGAGCGAGTTGATCGACGTCGAGGAACCGGCTTGGCCTGAACTCAGGGAGATCGTCGGTGCCGGGCCGGTGTCCGTCGAGGTGCTCCCGGCTGATGGCGGCCTGGGGAGGGCGTCGATTCTCCAGTTGCAGGTCACGGCCAGGTCGTATTTGGGCGCGGTGGTGCTGCACTGTGGCGGCCTGCTGGTGGACGGCGGATGGTTGCGGGTCTTCGGCAGCCCCGTGGACGGGGCGGCGCGTGAGGTGCCGAGTCTGGCGCAGGTCAATCAGCTCCCTGGAGCGTTCGACCCTACGTGGCGAGCGGATCCCGGTCTGGTTGTAGCCCAGGACGTGCTGGGCGGTGTCTTCGTTCTCAACGGCGGAGACCCGGCGGGTCACGGGCGTCCTGGGGCTCCTGGGGAGATGGTCTACTTCGCCCCGGATTCGCTTCGCTGGGAGGCTTTGGGGGTCGGTCACTCAGCGTGGATGGCCTGGCTGTCATCAGAGGGGCTTGATCAGTTCTATGCGGATCTTCGCTGGCCCGGCTGGAAAGATGAGGTCGAGGCACTGAACGGTGATCAGGGCCTGTCGCTGTTTCCGCCGTTGTGGTCTACCGAGGCTCGTCAGGACCTCTCCGCGACCAGCCGTCGAGCTGCGCCCATGACGGAGTTGCTTGGCGTCGCCCGGGACTCATGCCGACAGTTCGATGGAGTCGATCCGGGATTTCTCGGCGCCGTGTGACCTGGCCGGCTGGTCGAGCCGGCGGTAGCAGATCAGGGCGGCGGCGATTCCGGCGAAGGCCAGGAAGTGTTCCGCCTTGCGCTCGTAGCGACGGTGCAGGCGGCGGCAGCCGGTCAGCCAGGCCACCGTCCGCTCCACGGTCCAACGGTGGCGGCCCAGCCTCTGGGAGGACTCGATGCCCCTGCGGGCAATGCGCGGCGTGATGTTCCGGAACCGGAGCCATCGGCGCAGGTGGTCGTAGTCGTAGCCCTTGTCGGCGTGGAGCTTGGCAGGCCGTCGCCGACGGGGGCCGCGGCGGGAGCGGATCGGCGGAATGCCCCGGACCAATGGCTCCAAGGCCTGGCTGTCATGAGTGTTGGCGGCGGAGATGCCGATGGAGAGTGGCAGACCGGTCCGCTCGGTGACCAAGTGGATTTTTGAACCTTTCTTGCCGCGATCTATGGGATTCGGACCCGTCAGGTCCCCCCTTTCGCTGCCCGCATATTCACCGAGTCGATTGCGCACCGCGACCAGTCCAGCGCGCCGAGCTCGTCCAGGACCAAACGGTGGAGCTTGCCCCATCCCGAGCCCGGCTCCACTCGGTGAACCGACGGTGCGCGGTCGGTCCGGACGGGCCGAAGACCGGTGGCAGCTGTCGCCACGTACAGCCCGTCGTGGCCACGAACACGATCGCCGCCAACACCTGCCGGTCCCCATACTGCGTCGGCCACCACCCTGCGGCCGCACAGGAGCACCTGAACCACCCGCTGGAACAACTCCCACAACCCATCCGGCCAAGCCGCTCCACCATCGCCATCACGCCCCTGAGCCTAGTAATCAAGCCAGTTGAGACGATCTCTAAAGCCACGGGTGGGGAAGATTCCCCTCGCGGCGCGTCGGGGCCGACCAGGCTCGCTCCCTGCTCGCCAGGATCAGTGGTCAGCCTCCGGCCTCACGATTTCGACAGCCGTGCCCGGCTGCCCCGTTGGGCGACCGGGGAGCCACCGGGACAACCGTCAGTCGATGGCGTGCGCCTTCTCTCCACCATGAACGCGGCCTCGGCGGGCCTTGATGGAGGGTCGCGCCAGAATGCGCGGGTGTTCCTGGGTGCTCGGACACCACTGGTGGACCTGCGCATTCGCAGCTCCACCGGTGGTCGTAGACCCGGCTCGTCCTCTCGTCCCCTCGTCCCCTCGTTCTCAGGTGAGCTCCGCATGGGGACCTGTTACGCCGGGCGATGACGCGGACGTCGGGTCGGCCGGCGCTGCTCCACCACCGAGAGGCCTGCCTCCTCGGCCGCTCGCGCGGGGTGTGCGGGGCGCGGGGGGCGCGCGGGGCGGTGACGCCCTCTTCCTCCGGCGGCGGCGCGTTGTACGCCGCGATTTGGTTGAGCACGGTGATCGGCGATGCCGCGGACCGCGACCCCGTCAGGCGGCCGGCTGGAGTCGGACGCAGCATCGTCCGGGAGCGGGGGCCAGGCAGGCCTCGGTTCCGGTCTCCCCGGCGCCCTTCAGTACGCCGCGAAGCAGGTGGAGGTTCATGCCGCAGACCGTCTGCGTGTGGTCCTGGGCCAGGGCGTGGAAGGGGCAGTTGGACAGGACGACCGCGTCGTCCTCGCGGTGCGGCTCGAAGCCGTAGCGCTCGAGCAGGTCGAAGACATCCGTCCGGTGCTCGCCCAGTTGTGCGCCGTACTCCTCGGCCTTGCGGTGCAGGACCTGCCGCACCGGCTCACCGGTCGCGTCGGACTCCTCCACGGCTTGGGCGAGGAGCCGCCCGGCCAGCTCGTAGCGGCGGTCCGGGAGATTGAAGGAGACCTGCTTCCCCGAGCGCCGGTAGAGCTTCGCCGGCCTGCCCGCTCCCGGCCCGGAGCGTCCGCTGCGGCGTTCGTAGACGACGTCGAGCAGCGACTCGTCGGCCAGCCGGTCCAGGTGGAACGCCGCGGTCTTGCGGGCCAGCCCCAGAGCGGCGGCGGCCTCGTCCCGGCTCACCGGGTCCGACTGACGCACCACGTGGTCGTACAGCCTCCTGCGGGTCGGCTCGTCGAGAGCGGCGATGGCGGAGACGTCGGGGTCGCGTACTTCCTTCGGGGTGTCCACGAACACCAGTGTAAAACCCACAGCCATTGACTAAAGAACGGGACGGAGCTTCTATAGGAAGTGAAACTTGCCGATAGAAGGAGAGGGTCATGACCTCCGTCACCACAGACACCAGCTCCGCCGCCACCCGCAGGCGCGCGGCATTCGCCGACCCCGGCTACCAGGCGTTCCTGATCCTCCGTGCCGGTTTCACGGTGGCGCCGATCCTGTTCGGGCTGGACAAGTTCGCGAACCTGCTCGTGGACTGGCCGACCTACCTCGCGCCGTGGATCGACGACATCGTTCCGGGCAGCGCCCAGGCAGCCATGTACGCGGTCGGCGCGATCGAGATCGTGGCCGGCCTCGCGGTGGCACTGGCCCCCCGCTTCGGCGGCTGGCTCGTGGCCGGCTGGCTGGCCGGCATCATCGTGAACCTGCTGACCATCCCGGGCTACTACGACATCGCGCTCCGCGACTTCGGGCTGCTCCTCGGCGCCGTCGCGCTCGCACGGCTCGCTCAGCGCTACCACGTCGACCGGGGATGACGCGCACGGACCGGTCGCTCCTGAACCGGGAGGGTCGCTACGCCGCAGCCCCGCGCGTCGAGCGCCGGCTGGGGTGGGGCACGCCCTCCCGGTACCGAGGCCACTTGCCGTCCGGCCGCAAGTCGCCATGAGCCGGTGTTGCGCTGCTGGTCGCGCCAGCCTCGGGCATGGCCGATGGCGCACCACGAGGTGCCTCGACCGGTCGGTTCAGGGCCGGGGAGCAGAGTGGCAAGGCCCGTCGCCGCGCCGTGAAACTCAGGTCGCCGGCTCCGGACCGGGGCCCGGCGAGGGAAGCGGTCCCGGTTGCGGCGACGGCTCCGGACGCGGACCGGGTGCGGGCGGATCCGGCTCAGGCCGAGGCGGCGCCGGCGGAACGGGGTCGGGCCCACCGGGCCCCGGAACCGGCCCCGGCAGGGGACCCGGCCCAGGCCCGGGCCCCGGCGCCGGCGTGGGGTTGGGCGGGACCGGATCGTTCGGAGGCGTACTCATGCCCGGCGCGTACCCCCTCGACGGGACGCCAGTCGTCCGCTGCCCTGCAAGCCGCCGGTAGTCCAGGAAGGGCGAGCCCGCCCCTGCGGCGGATTGCGACCGCGGCCGAAGCTCGCCGGCCCGAGGCCCCGGCTCGTCGGCCGGAGGTTCCGCTCGCGGCCTCGACCGCCCGTAGCGCACCTGGCCGGGTGATACCCGGGTATGACCCTGCGGTTGGCTCCGTGGTGCGACGACGGCGCGGTCGTGCGGGCGGGAGGGTTCGGGGCGTCAGCCCAGCGAGGGTGAGGAGCCCACGATGTCCCCGATCATCCACACCGCCCGCACCGACCTGCGGAGTGCTGCCCGCGCCTTCGTAACGCTGCCCGCCGGTGTGGCCGCCGCCGCCCTCGCCCTGGTCGGCCGCCCCTCCTCCGCCGCCCGGCTGCGGACCCGGCTGACCGGCCGCACCGGCTGGACGGGCGGCCGGACCCTGTCCCGTACCGCTCTCGGCCTCCCGCTGGACCTGACGGCCTTCGCGCTGATCGGCTACGCCCTCTTCAACTCGGTCCGCAACTTCGGCTATCCGCTCTGGTACTTCGACACCGACTACCACAACGCCTGGGGCGGCCCCACCATGGCCGGCGTCTGGACGGTCCACGCCCTCGGCTGGCTCGTCTGCCTGGCCGTCCTCCTCCACTGGCCGGTCCGCTGGCTGGCCAAGGGCCAGCGCGCCCTGGACCGCCGCCTCACTTCCGCCGGCCTCGCGCCGCAGGCGCCCGACACCGACCCCGACACCGGCCCTGACCTCGCCCCCGCGCCCGCCCCCTTCCGACGGTGACGAACGCGTGCCGCCCTCCGTGTCAGTCGCGTCGGCCCCTCACTCCGCTCGGCGGGTACGCGAGCGGCCGCACGGGGACCGAGGCGGCGGGCAGAGTCCCCCTCTCCGCGGATGGGCTTGGCCGGCGTCGGCAGGTCCAGGACGGCCGCCGGAGCCGGCACGTCTGCCGCCCCGCCGAGTAAACCCGTTGCGAGTTCACCGCCTCGGTTATCTGATGGGTCGGTCATCGACCTGGGAGGGAACATGAAGGCGTCGCTACCAGCCCCTTCGTTGCACACCGCTCGTCTTCGACTGCGTGCTTTCGAAGACGCGGATGCGAACGACCTCTTCGCGCTGCAGAGCAGCGCCCACATCCTGCGTTACTGGGATTCGCCCCCGTGGACCGAGCGCTCGCGCGCCGAGGAGTTCATCGCTGCTTGCCGACGGATGGAACAGGACGGGACCGGGGTGCGGTTGGCGGTGGATCGTGTTTCCGACGGGGCGTTCGTCGGCTGGTGCACCCTCAGCAGTTGGAACCCGGACTTCCGCAGCGCGTCGCTCGGCTACTGCTATGACGACGCAGTGTGGGGTCAGGGCTACGCGACCGAGGCCGCGCGCGCTCTGCTGGGATGGGCGTTCGACACGCTGGACCTGAACCGCGTCCAAGCCGAGGCCGATACGCGCAACGTGGCTTCTGCTCGCGTGCTGGAGAAGCTCGGCTTCGTGCGTGAGGGGACGTTGCGGGAGGACTGCGTCGTCAACGGCGACGTGTCGGACTCGTGGGTCTACGGGCTGCTCAGACGGGAATGGCAGCCGTCGTCCGAGGCGGTTCCCACCCGCCCGAGTGCCGTCGCTCGGCATCCGGTATCGACCCAGCCCACCACGCACCGACGCGAGGTGGAGGAGCTCGGTAGCTCGCTGGGCTCATAGCCCAGAGGTCGCGTGGTTCGAATCCCGGCCCCCGCTGAACCGACCTCTGACCGGCCAGATGTGCCGAAGCGCGATGGTTGTCACCAGTCGCCTTAGCGGATCTTGACGTGCTGGGCTGTCCGCTGCCGGGCACGGCGGCTGGGGTTCGCAGTCACGGACGCTGCTGCTGGTAGGCCGCGCCGATCATGACCTTGCAGATGGCCTTGACCAGCGGCGAGGTTGGTCGCCGATCACGAGCAGGACCCCGGCCAGTTAGCTCTCGCGCAGGGAGTGCGGGAACTGGCTCCAGAACCCCTCGGTCCCGCTGTCGCTCGACACGGGCTGTGCAGTAGGTCGCGTCCAGGTACGGCGGATCGAAGGGGGCATCGCCACTCGGTGTCCGACCGGCGGTCTCCATAGTGGATACGGTGTTGCTGTTATGGTGCTGGGCGAGGAGGTGGACGTTTCCGTGGCAGCAGTTGGTCCTACGCGAGCGACCCAGGCATCGGGTCGGGGCCCGGGGCGTCCGCCCGTGCCGTTGGAGCGCATCGTCTCCACCGCACTGGAGATCGTGGACGATGAAGGGGCCGACGCCCTCTCGATGCGGACGCTGGCCCAGCGCCTGGGCTCGGGCACGGCGACGCTGTACCGGCACTTCGACAACCGGACAGCGCTGGTCGCCCATGTCGTGGACCGCATGTTCGGTGCCGTGGAACTGAACGGCGACGAACTCCGCGCGATGGGCTGGCAGCAAGCGCTGCGGACGGTCGCGCACACCATGTTCGAGGCCCTGGCCCGCCACCGGAACGCGGCGCGCCTGATGGCCGAAGAGATACCGCTGGGGCCGAATGCCATGGCGCTGCGGGAACACTGTCTCGCGGCGCTGCTCGACAGCGGCTTCCCGCCGCGACTGGCCGCGCACACCTTCGCCACCCTCGCCCGCTACGTCCTCGGATTCGCCATACAGGTCAACGGTCATGGCGGCGGCGGGCAACGCGACGACGCGCACCTGTCCGCCGTGTTTCAGAGCGCCGATCCGGCCTTGTTCCCGGCAACGGTCACCGTCGCCGGGTCGATGCCCGTTCCGATCGAGGACGAGTTCTCCTTCGGCCTCGAACTCCTTCTCAGCGGGCTTGCCCACCTGCGCGACGACGCCTGACCAGCCAGGACGATGCGAATCTGAGGCCGTCGGACTGTGAAATCACAGCTCGGGGCGGCATTGCTTCCAGGGCGAAACTGCCGGAGCTGCCCATCGGCGGAGGCGTGGACTGGATCCGCGGCGCCTCAGGCGAACAAGGCCCAGAGGTATGAGGCGACAAGCACCGCGCACACGGCAGCGGGCACGAATTTGGCAACCGGGTCGCCCTTGCGCAGGTGTACGACCACAGCTCCGGCGAGCAGCAGGAGAAGGCCGACCCCCGCGAGGCCGCCGAGCGACGGCACGGCGGGGCCGAGCGCCACGCCCGCGACTCCTGCCAGTTGCAGCACGCCGATGCGGCGGTAGGCGGCGACGGAGAAGCCGGTCTCGGCGGCCAGCTCGCGTGCCTTCGGCAACGCGAGTGTGTTGAGCACTCCGCTTGCCCCGAAGATCAGGACGATGGCGCAGGCGAGGGTGATGGTGAGGATCATGAGGTCTTTCCCGGGGTGTCGGCGTCATGGCGGCTTGGGCGTCAAGGGTGACGACCTTGTGGCGAGCAGGTCGTCACGAGACCGTTATTGGATGTGTCGGGCGCGGTCGGGTTGCCGGCCGGGCGCAGCACTCGGCGACCGGACGGGCGATTGAGTCGATCAGGTCGGGGCTTGTCGACGACCGTCCACTCCTGGGCATTCGTCGCGCAGCGTGCCCAGCCACCCGCCCGGAGCGTGGGAGTCCTCCTCGGGATGGTGCTCCAGGGCGTTGCGACAGCTGTTCCAGCTCGGGATGGCCGGTGATGACGCGGCCGGAGAAGTCGACGACCCCGGCGTCGGGCGCCTCGATGACGTTGCCGACGGCTGCGATGGTCTCGCGACGGCGAGGATGTCGACATGCTCGGCGTCCGGCCGGTGGGGCGTCATCGTGACGACCTGCGCCCCGCGCAGCAGTATGCGGCCTATTCAGCGGCCCCCGAACCGGGGTGGGTGTGGCTCGGCTGGGACATGGTGCGGCTCCTTGCCTGGGGCGTCATCGCCCGCACGGCGGCTTGTGTGGTGGTGAGGAAGTCCCGGGTGGCGATGTACCCGATGTAGCCGTCGGGACGGATCAGCAGCAGCGTGTCGCCGGTCAGGCCGTAGGCACCGCGCAGCGTGTTCTTGGGGTCGGAGAAGGCGCGGCCGTCGCCTGCGGCCGGTACGACGGTGAGCCGCTTCAGCGGGGCGCCCGTCGTCGGCCAGTCGAGGAGTTCGAGGTCCCGGGCGGCGCCGGGGCCGTAGGCGATGGCGGTGAAGTGCGGTCCCCGGAAGAGGTCGAACAGGCGGGTCTCGGCGCCGTCGGCGCTGAGCAGGCGGGCGTCCGGGGCGCGGTCGCCCACGCGCAGCGTGCCGGAGTCGCCACCGTCGGTGGGGGCGAGCGGGCCGCCGTAGTAGGTCAGGGAGAGCTGCTGCTCGTCCTTGCCGCGCTTCATGCTGGAGGGGTCGAGCTTGGCGATGCCGCCCCATTTCTCCGTGGACAGGCCCAGGACGCCGGCGGCGATCGGCTGCCGCTCGGCCTCGTAGGTGGCAAGGAGGGCGGGGTCGGCGCCGGCGAGGACCTGGCCGAGCTTCCAGCCGAGGTTGTAGCCGTCCTGCATGCCGGTGTTCAGGCCCTGGGCGCCGGCCGGGGTGTGGACGTGCGCGGCGTCGCCGGCGAGGAAGACCCGGCCGCGGCCGTAGTGCTTCGCAAGACGGATGTTGGGCCGGAACACGGACTTCCAGTGGATCTCGTGCAGCTGGATGCGCCGGTTGCGGGTGTGGGAGTGGATCCGGTCGACGATGGCGCCGATCTCCTGAGGCGGCTCCTCGTCGGGCGTCAGCCGGATCATCCACTGGAACATGTCGCTGCCGGGGAGCGGGCAGGCGGCGATGAGTTTGCCGCCGAGGCCGGGCCACATGTGCCACCGGTTACGGGCCAGGCCGCTGACGGAGGCGTCCACGATCAGCACGCGGTCGGACTCGTCCGTCGTCCCGACGAAACCGATGCCGAGCTGCTTGCGCACCGCGCTGGAGCCGCCGTCGGCCCCTACGGCGTAGCGGGCGACGATCTCCTCGGCCCCTTCCGCGCCCACGACCGTGGCGAGCACCGTGTCCTCGTCCTGCGTCAGCTCGGTCAGTTCCTTGCCGAACTCGACCTCGCGGCCGAGCTCACCGAGCCGGGCGTGCAGGGCGCGGTCCGTGCGGAACTGCGGGATCAGCCAGGTGTTCGGGTACGGGACGTCCGGGGTCGGCTCCGCGTGGGGGAACATCTTCCACGGCACGCTGAGGGGTCCGGCATGGAGCCCGAGCTTGGGATAGAGGTCGCCGCCGGCCAGCACGTCGTCGAGAGCGCCGAGGTCTTCGAGGACTTCGAGGCTGCGGGGCTGGATGCCCTTGGCGCGCGAGCCGTCGAAAGCGTGGGGGGACCTGTCGACGATCCGGACGTCGAGTCCGCGGCGTACGAGGTCGATCGCCAAGGCGGAGCCCGAAGGGCCGGCACCGATGACCAGGACGTCGATGGTCTGCGGGTCGTTGTTCATGGGTCGAGCCTTTCGGTGCGTGCGGACACGAACGGGACGAGCTGGTCGGCGACGTCGTGGGGCCGTTCGAACGGGGCCATGTGCCCGCACTTGGTAATGATGTGATGACTGTGAGGCTTCAGCAGGACGCGCGCCGTGTCGAAGTGAACCGGCGGCGTGACGGTGTCCTCGTCGCCCCACAGCAGCAGCGTCGGAATGCCCAGCGCCCCCGTCCGCCGGAAGAGGTCGTCACGGCCGCTGAGGGGCAGGTGCTGGAGGGTGTCGAAGACCGCGTACATCGAGCCCTCGAAGCGCAGGCAGTCGAGGACCATCTCGGTCAGTTCCGCGCCGAGCTCGGGGTCCCGGACGTTGTGCCCGAGGTGCCCCTGGAGGAGCCGGAGGCCGCGACGGCGGGCCACCACTCCGGCCAGCAGGTCGCTGCGCAGCAGCCGGTCGGGGGAGGCCGGCCGAGGTTTCGCGAGACCGGCGGGGCCGACGATGGCGAGCGTGGACACCCGCGAGCGGTACTGGGCGGCGTACGTCATGGCGACGAGGGCACCCATGGAGGTGCCGACCAGGTGCAGGGGTCGCGCCGTCAGGCCGAGCCGGTCCGTCAGCTCGGCCAGCTGCCGGGTGAACAGCGTCTCGTCGTACCGTGCCCGCACCCGGTCGGAGTAGCCGCGACCGTAGGCGCTGCAGGTCAGCGTGCGCAGCCCGTGGGCGTGCAACTCGGCGACGAGGCCGTCCCAGTAGAACAGCGGGATGGTCAGACCCCCCGCCATCAGGACCACGTCCCCGTCCTCGGGCCCCGTCAGCTCGTAGTGGGTGACACCGTCGGACAGCTCGATGAAACTGCCGCGCAGCGCCTTGCGCGAGTCGGCGGTGAGTTCGCGGTCCTCGCCCGAGGCGACGAAGTACTTCATGGAACGGGCCTCCTTGCCTTCAGTTCGCGGGGGTGTCGGCGCAGGAGCCGAGGAACGTCGCGATCGCGTCCGCGACCCACCGCGGTTCCTCCTCCGGCAGCAGATGTCCGCCGTGGGGGTGGACGAGCTCCTGGGCGCCGGGGATGTCGCGGGCGAAGTGCTGGCCGTCGATGCCCGCGCTGCGCAGCACCAGCGTGGGCGCCGTGATGCGGGGGATCTGCGAGCTGCGGTCCGGCTGGTCGGTGTTGCAGAAGTCGACGAAGGCCGAGCGGTTACCGGGGCGGCTCATGAGCTGATGGGCGCGGTCCACCATGGCGTCGTCCACGATCTGCGCATGCGGCCCGACTGCCTCGCGCAGGCTGCGCTCGATGGCCCCGCGCGGCATCACCCGCCTCAGCAGGGGCCGCACCAGCGGGTTGCGGGTCAGGCGCATCCCCGCGGGCACCGTCTTCTCCGGGTAGCCGGTGGCATTGACCAGTACCAGGCCGGTCAGCCGCTCCGGGTGATCCAGTGCGACGTTCCAGGCGATGTTGCCGCCCAGGGAATTGCCGGCCAACGCGTAGCGCGGCACGTTCAGCGCCTCCAGGAAGCCCGCCACCGTCGCGGCGTACGCCGGGATGCGGTAGTCGCGATCCTTGCGCGGGCCCGTCAGTCCGAACGCCGGCAGGTCGGGACGGATGACGTCGAACGAATCCGACAGCAGATCCGTCGCGCGGTCGAAGTGCTGCAGGGACGAGGCGCTGCCGTGCAGCAGCACGAGCGCCGGGCCGTGCCCAGCGCGCTTGTAGTGGATCCGCAGGCCGTCCACCTCGACGAACCGGGAATCGAGCTGGGGCTCGGACCAGATATCCATAATGGATACACTGTTGCCGATAAGGTGGTCGTGTCAAGTGGAAGCCCTTGTCGCGGGCGCGGTGTGGCGCGGCGCGGCGCCTCGGCCGACTCCTGCCCGAACGGAAGGTACGCAGTACATGACACTCCGACGCGTTCTCGGTGGACTGGGCGCCGCGGCGACCCTCGGCGCTGCTGCGGCGATCAGCACGCGTCGCCGCGCTCTGGCGGCAGTCCCCCGCGAGCTGTGGCACCCCGTGCTCTACCTCCCGCTGAACTTCGGCAACCCGGTCACTCTGGCCATCGCCCGCCGCCTCGTGCCCTTGGCGGGAGCCGCCGTGAGGCCCGGCGTCCGCGTCGAGCGGCACACGCTCCCGGCCACGGCCGACGACCTCCCCGCAGAGGTGCTCACCTACCAGGCATCAGGCCGAGCGCCGCGCGCAGCGCTGCTCTGGATCCACGGCGGAGGAACCGTCATGGGCGCCGCTCGGCAGGAGAACACCTGGTGCAGCCGCGTCGCCGACGAACTCGGCGCCCTGGTCGTCAGCGTCGACTACCGCCTCGCACCCGAAAATCCGTACCCCGCAGCCCTGGACGACTGCTTCGGTGCGCTCCGCTGGCTTCACGCCAGCGCCGCCGCCCTCGGCATCGACCCCACCCGCATCGCCGTCGGCGGCGAAAGCGCCGGAGGCGGACTCGCCGCCGCCGTAGTCCAGCGCGCCCACGACTCCGGAGTACCGGTCCGGTTCCAACTCCTCGTCTACCCCATGCTCGACGACCGCACGGCCCTACGCGCCGACCCTCCCGACAGCACCATCCACACCTGGACCCCGGACTCCAACCGCTTCGCCTGGACCTCCTACCTCGGCCGCCCGCCACAGGACCGCGACGAACGCCCCTACATCGCGGCGGCAAGGCGTAGGAACCTCGCCGGGCTGCCGCCCGCGTGGATCGGCGTGGGCGACCTCGACCTGTTCCACGACGAAGACGTCGACTACGCCCGACGCCTGAACGAGGCCGGCGTCGCCTGCGAGCTGCGGCTCGAACCAGGCATGTACCACGGTGCTGATGCCTTGCTCGACGGCAGAGCACCCTCGATGACCGCTTTCCGCACTGCCGCGCTCGAGGCTCTGCGAACTGCCCTGGCAATGCCCTGACCGCCCCGGACATGCCGAACCAGCCTCGGCGACCAGGCCAGCTCGGTGAGTCGAGAGTGGATCGGGCTGCCCATTGGAGGCCAGGCACTGGGGGCAGTAGCGCCCAAGGCGGTGCGCTGCCCAGCCGGCCGGAACGCGCCGGGGTGCCTGCGTGCCAGGAGCGCCAGGAGTGCCAGGTTGGCGATACGCCGGGTGCTGCGGCGCCGAGGACGAGTTGCGCTCCGCGGCTCCTTCCTCGCGCCGGGCACGCCACCAGTCGATTCCCCGCGGCGCAACGCCGGCCTTCCTCGCCCGGGCCTCCAGCAGCTGGATGCGGTATCTGAACGCAGTGTCGTCATCGCTCTGCGGGACGTTCGTGCCCGAGAACCAGGAACTGAGCTTGCTCCGGCCGAGCTTCACCGGCGGCGTCAACCTGGCGGCCTGAGACACGATCGCGCCGTACGACAGGCCCGAAGCATCACGCAGCGCCCGTAACTCAGCGGCAAGCCGGTATCGCGCCGACATCTCCCCCACAGGCCTTCCCCGTTCGGTCTGACCCCCTCGCTGAACACTATCTCCACCCACCGTGGCCTGGCATGACGAGCTGTCCAGGTGTTCCCGCCGGCGCCGCCCGGGAGGTGATCCAGTACGCCCTGGACCTGTGGACCCAGATGTGACCCGGCCACTCCGTTGCGCGGGCCGCTCCACTCCAGTGTGTACACATGTCGAGGACGGACTGGCGGCCACGCCAACAGCCCAACCGGCTCGTGACGTTGAGCGTGGGTGCCAGAGAGCGGGGTGCGGCAGCGGCACGACAGGAGTCGAGATCGCTCACGGCTGGTGACGAAGGGAATTCACGAGGTAGTAATTAGGTGAATCCCAAACTGAATTACCGTCAACAAGCTCGGTCCGTATATCTCGATTTGATAACGAGATTCCCGGAAAGGCCTGAACCTTTCACGCGCTGACTTCCAACTGGCCGCATTTCCAAGGGAATTGAGTGTTCATCAGATCAGACCAGGAAGGTAACGGTCTGATATCTCGACAGCCATTCCCGTTTGCCCGAATTCTCCACCGGGCGCGTCTGGCAGGCTTCCGCCACCCACTCCTCCGACCAAGGATTTGAGGTGCGCATGACTAGTCATCGCAAGAAGCGTCAACACAGACGTAGGCCCAGGGGATTGATGCTCGCCACCGTCGCCGTGGCGTCAGCGGCGGTGATCGCGGCAGGTGTCGCGTACGCCGGCATCGGGGGCGACGCTCAGGCAGGAACGTCCGCACAGGGCATACCCGTGCAGACCGGAGCCCCGGCAGCACCCCTCGCGCCGGCCGCGGTGCCGGCCCGGGACGAGGAGCCGGAGCCCATCGCCAAGAAGCCCGCCAACGACACCCGGCGGGGCCTGGTCTACGACGGGCTCAAAGCGGCCGCCAAGGGCGACCGTTGCACGGGCGTCTACCGCACCAACGCCGGACTGTGCACCCATGGTCCCGACGCTCCGCCCAAGGGCGTGAACATCAAGGCGGACGTGGCTCCCGCCGTGACCGCCAAGACGCCCCCGGCCAAGCGCCCGCAGGACGCGCCCGCCGCCGACGCCGCCGGGGCCAGGGCCGCGGCCGCCGCGGCCCCCGAGCCCGCCGCGACGTCGGGAAGCCAGACCGCCGCCGCGGGCCCCGCCGGTCAGACCGTCCAGTGCGACGGTGACGGCAGCACCGGCAACCGCGTGCAGGTCGTCTACGTACACGGCCCCGACCGCGACCGGTACGCCGAGTACGCCGCCTCGTTCCGCAAGTGGGCCGCCGACGCCGACCTCATCTACGCCACGAGTGCCAAGGAGACCGGCGGCGTACGGCACATCCGCTACGTGACCGCGGCCGACTGCACGCCGACCGTGCTCAACATCGAGCTCCCGGCTTCCGCGCTCGCCGAGTTCAGCGCCACCAACAGGGCGCTCGCCGACAAGGGCCTCAACCGGCGCGACCGCAAGTACATGATCTTCGCGGACACCAAGGTCTACTGCGGCATCGGCACCTTCGCCGGTGACGAACGGCCGGGCCAGAACAACCAGAGCAACTTCGGCCCGTCCTACGGACGTACGGACGCCGGCTGCTGGGGCGGCCACACCGCGGCGCACGAACTGGGACACAACCTCGGCGCGGTCAACAACAGCGCGCCCAACACCAGCCGTGGCGCGCACTGCACGGACGAGTACGACGTCATGTGCTACTCGGACACCCCGTACTACCCCCAGATGCGTTACGTGTGCACCAACCAGGCGGCCGAGAACATCCTGGACTGCAATCACGACGACTACTTCCACACCAGTCCCAGGGCCGGCAGCTATCTGGCCACGCACTGGAACATCGCCGACAACCAGTTCCTGATGCGGTCCGCGGGCGGCACCGGTCCCGACCCGAACCCCACTCCGACGCCCACCCCGACACCGACGCCGACGCCCACCCGGCAGCCCACCGGCGGGCCGCCGGTGACGGTCAGCCAGATCCAGTCGACGGCCGCGGTCGTGAGCTGGCCCCAGGTGGACGGCGCCGCCTGGTACCAGGTCCTGCTGAACGACAGGCACCTGACCTGGGTGCAGTCGCAGGCCCTGCGCATCTACAACCTCCAGCCCGGCACCACGTACAAGGTCGCCGTCTCGGTCCGTGACCGGTCCGGCCGTGACAGCGGCGCCGGACGGACCACCACCTTCCGCACGGCCGCGGCGGACGGCGGCGCGACCACCCCGGGCACCCGCTACACCCTGGGCAACGCGGGCACCGGCATGGCCGCCGAGGTCTGGGGCGGGCGCTCGGCCGACGGCACGGTGCTCGTCGGGGCGCGGGCCACCGGTTACGCCCAGCAGCAGTGGCTGTTCGACGACGCCGGCAGCGGACTCTTCCGCATCCGCTCCGCCGTCTCCGGCAAGTGCCTGCAGACGGGCGGAGCCCCGGCCCAGGGCATGTGGATCGCCCAGCAGGCGTGCGGCAACGCCGCCACGCAGAGGTGGAAGCTGACCAGCCGCAACGGAGCGGTCACCGTGACCGACCCGAGCGGCGCCTACGCCCTGACCGTGAGCAACCGCCCCTACTACGGGAGCTGGCTGCTCGATCTGCAGGCCACCAACGGCGGCGCGACACAGGCATGGACGGTCCAGAAGGCCTCCTGACCCCGGCCTGAACCCAGGCGACGCCGGCCTCCGCGCCGGCCGGGCGCCGGTGGACGGCCACCACGGCCGTCCACCGGCGCCAACCCACCGCACCCACGCACCAGGAACACCACGACGATGCGAACACAACGCACTCTCCGCACCGGCACCGGTCTCGGCGTCAGCTTCGGCCTCCTGCTCACGCTCCACGTCCACGCCCTGGCCCTGCCCACCATCGCCCAAGCCCACGGCGACACCCTCGACGTGGTCGTGACCGGCCAGCGTGACGGCCACATCACCACCGACATCACGTGGGACAACGACGGGGATGCCGTCGACGAGACCGTCGCCGCCACCGTGAACGCGACCAGCCCGGACGGAACCCGATCCCTGGGCCCCTGGACGCTCGTCCGCGACCCCGGCAGGCGCACCGGCTGGAGGACCGCCGAAACCCTCGCCCCCGGTACCTGGAAGATCACCGTCGACGTCGGCTTCCCCGCCCTCGGCCACGCGGAAGGAGAAGTCTCGGTCCCCGTGGTCGACCCGTCACCACCCGGCCCCCACAAGCCCCCGACCGCGTCCGCTCCAGTCCCCACGACGGCCGCCGCGCCCAACCTGTCCGCGACGGTCCCGTCCGCGACGGCGCCCGTGCCGTCCTCTCCCGCCGCGCGCCCGGCAGACGACCACAAAGACCGCACAGTCGAATGGTCCGTGGCCGGCCTGGCCGGATTCGCGCTCGTCGGCGCCGCAGTCGGCATGCTCGTACGCCGAACCCGCACCCACAAACACTGAAATCCGGCGACGCCGGATGCCCTGCCTGAAGCGGCGCGGCCTTGAGGCCGTTGATCCGCCGGCAGGCGCTCCCGTCGGAGGCCTGCGACTGCCCGCCTGGCGGCACGGGGCGGCCAGGCAGCGCCGAGTCAACACCGTGAGTACGCCGGCCTCAAGGCGAACCCCAGTCGGCCTGGAAGTCCAGCGTGTCGCCGAAGGTCACCTGGGTCAGGCCGGAGCCGTCGGCGGCGGCGGTGAACAGGTTCATCGGGTCCGTGTCGTCGTAGCCGCCGCGCGAGAACACCAGGCGTGAGCCGTCCGGCGACCAGGCGGGGTCCGTGTCGTTCAGGCGGCCCGCCGTGATCTGGCGCAGCGACGTGCCGTCCGGGCGGCACACGTACAGGTGGGCCGTGCCGAGCGTGTCGGTCCTGCTGAAAACGATCCAGCCCGTGCGCGACCAGTCCGGGTCGCTGTCCCCCAGGGTGCCCGGCGGAGTGACCGGTGCCTCCTCCATCTGCCAGGGGTTGAGGCGTACGAGGGACTGGTGACCCGCCGCGTCGCGCCGGGTGAAGACCAGGAAGATGCCGTCCGGGGACCAGGACGGCTCCAGGTCGTCGACCGTGTTGTACGTGAGCCGGACGGGCGCGTAGCCAGGGGTCACCACGAACAGCTCGTTCTGACCGCCGACCCACTTGGCGAACGCGATCCGCTTCCCGTCCGGCGACCAGACCGGGTCGCGCCCGTCCTCGGTGCCCGGCACCGGCACCGGACCGCTGCTCGACGTGGTCCATATCCGCTGCGCCGGCTCGCCCAAGCTCTGTCGGGCGTAGGCGAGCTGGAGACCGTCGGGCCGCCACGCCGGCATCACCTCGCTGGTGTCCGGCGTGGCGGTGACCCGGTTCGGGAAGCCCCCGCTCGGCGAGACGGAGTAGAGGTCCTCCAGCGGTCCGCCGAGCCAGTGCCGGGTGAAGACGATCGGAGCGGGCGTGGCGGCCTGGGCATGGCCGCCGGGCAGCAGAACACCCGCGAGCACGGCGGCGAGTACGGCGGCGGCCGTACGGACCGGTCTCAGGTTCATGTCGGAAGATCCCTTCGCGCAGTGTGCACCGGAAACCCAGGCGTCGACCGTCCATGGGAACGCCCCGAAGCGTCAAGTCACCTTGCTGTTCGGGGCGGCCGGCCGCGGCGCCGGCCTTCCGCCACTCAGGGGCAGCCCTGGCCCGGCGGGTCCCGGGCCGGCGCGACCGGCAACGCGTAGGGATCGACCGGCAGCTGAGGCGGCAGAGGACCGGGCCCCGCCGGCCTGACGGTCGGCGGGGCCCGCAGTGGCGCTGCGCTCACTCCTGTCCAGTGCTCGGGGTCAGCCGCGCACGTGAAGGCCGAAACCCGTGCGGCCCGCCGGCTCCAGACCCTCCTTCAGGTGCAGCGAGGGGATCTCGTAGTCGCCGAAGTTCTGCTTCCGGAACGGGATCGGCTCGGTCGACTCCAGGGTGAGCAGGCGCTGTCGCCACGCCTTGGCGACGTCCTGGTAGTCCTCGTCGGTCATCCGGTCGGTGCCGTACAGCACGAACGGGGGCAGCACGTCGAGGCCCGGGTAGTACAGGATGCCGTGGTGGATCGGGAACAGCAGGTCGTCGATGGGGCCGTTGATCCCGCGGGCGGCGTAGTGCGACTCCGGGCCGCCGGCGGTCACCGACAGCAGGGCCCTTCGGCCCGCGAGGGTGCCTTCGCCGAAGCGCTCGCCGTACCTGGTGGCGCTGTGCTCGCCGACGCCGTAGGCGAAGTGGTAGGTGAACACCCGGTCGACCCATCCCTTGAGGATGGCGGGCATCGTGTACCACCACAGCGGGAACTGGAAGATGACCGTGTCGGCCCACAGCAGCTTCTCCTGCTCGGCGCGGACGTCCGGGGTGAGCGTCCCGGCGTCGAAGGCCCGGCCCGAGTCGCGGGCGACCTGCAACGGGGTCGAGGCGTCGGGGCCGTAGTCCGCGGCGTCCACGACCGCCTTCCAGTTCATGGCGTACAGATCGCTCACCCGTACCTCGTGCCCGGCGGCCTCCAGCGTGGACACCGCGAGGTCCTTCAGGGAGCCGTTCAGCGACTTCGGCTCCGGGTGGGCGTAGACGATCAGCGTCTTCATGGGAACTCCTTCGGATCGGATGCCTTCGATCCTGGGCGCCGGGGCGCCCGCTGTTCAGGGACGCCTCGTCCGACGGACCGGACTTCCTGGTACTGACGGGACCACCTTCCCGGGCAGTCCCGACGACATACTGAGGACATGGACGATCTTGCGGGTTTCCTGCGGACCTGGCGTTCCCGGGTCGACCCGGCGGCTCTCGGCATCCCCACCGACAGCCGCCGCCGGGTCGAAGGGCTGCGCCGCGAAGAAGTGGCGCACCTGTCGGGAGTCAGCGTCGACTACTACGTACGGCTGGAGCAGGGCCGCGCGAAGCAGCCCTCCGAGCAGGTCCTCGACGCACTCGCCCGCGTCCTCGGCCTCGACGCGACCGAACGCGGGCACCTCTACCGGCTCGCGCGACAGCGCCGCCGCCCGGCGAAGGCACCGGGCGGCCGGGTCCGTCCGGAACTCCTGCGCGTCCTCGGCCTGGTCCCCGACGCACCCGCGCTCATCACCGACCATCGCCTGGACGTGCTCGCAGGGAACCGCCTCGCGGGCCTCCTCTTCGGCCGGCCGATCCCAGGCCTGAACACCGCGCGGCACATCTTCCTGGAGGAGGCCGAGCGGGGCCTCTACGCGGAGTGGGAGCAGTGCACCGTCGACGTGGTCGGGCATCTGCGCCTGGCCGTCGGCAAATTCCCCGACGACCCGCGCCTGGCCTCCCTCATCGGCGAGCTGGCGATGGGCAGCGAGCGCTTCCGGCGCCTCTGGGCGCGTGCGGACGTGCGCGCCCGCACCCATGGACGCAAGGCGTACCGTCACCCGCTGGTCGGACTGCTGGAACTGCACCACGAGAACTTCGCTCTGCCGAACGAATCGGGCATGGAGCTGGTGGTCATGTCCGCGGCCCCCGACAGTCCCTCCGAGGACGCACTGCGCCTGCTCGCGGGCCTGGGCTCGGACAGTCCTCACACCCATCCCCTGGTGGAGGTCATCGACACCGACGAGCTCCGCCGCTGATCCCAACACGAAGCCGCTGCTGACCGCGTACGTCCTGGTTTGGCGGTAGTTTCGTGCCCACCCCGACAGAAGCGGAGAGGCCGGTGAGGACGAGAGCCGCGACCGTGTGGTTCACGCCGGCCCTGCGCACGCTCACCGTCGTCGTGGGCGCGGGGTCATTCGGACTGGGGGCGTTCGCGGTCTTCGCGACCCAGAACGGGACCGGCGCGGCGGCGCTGATCGTGTTCGGGGGCGTCCTGCTCCTCCTTGGTCTGCTGGGCAGTCATGTCGAGAGCCTTGAGTTCGGAGGGGCCACCCTGAGGCTTCGGGCCGCCGCGGCGGAGAGGTTCGCCCTGGCGGAGGAGTCCGAACGTCTGGGCGACGCCGCCACGGCGCGCCAGCTGCGAGCGGAGGCGAGGACCCTGCTGGACGCTGCGGGACCGATCGCCGCCGACTACGGCTCGGTGCGCGGGTCGATGCGTCCTGGTGCCGCGCGCACCCGGGCCCTGGAAGAGGTGATCGCCCGCGCGCGCCGCTTGGCGCAGGCACGGTCCTTCGAGTCGGCCGAGGTCCTGCGCTGGTTGCGGGAAGGTACGGATGAAGAACGCATCACCGCCCTGGCGATGATGCAGGCCAGGCCCGAACTGCGGAACTTCGAAGCCGCCCTCGCCGCCATCACACGGCCCCGTAGCCCGTTCGAGCAGTATCACGCCATGCGGCTCGCGGCGCAGATGGTCGACGAACTCGACGAAGGCCAGGCCAGGAGGCTGGCTGAAGCAGTCGACAGGCAGAAGGGCTTTCGCTTCCGCAGGGACGCAGATCGCGTGAGGCTTCGGGACGAGATCCTCAGGAAGGTCCGGGGACGCTCGTAGGCGGCCGCACGGCGGGCGCCGGGGTGGCAGGTGGCGCGCGGCCGAGGAAGGGCGACAGGCGGCGGGTGGCAGGTGGCGCGCGGCCGAGGAAGGGTGACAGGCGGCGGGTTCGGCTTCGGTGTCCTTGGCCGGCGCTTGAGCGTCCCGCTCAGGGTTGGTGTCTCGCGTGCCGTCCGGTGCGGGATCCCGCGTACGCAGCGGTCCGCAGCGCGCGCAGTCGGTGGCCTGGGCCGAAGTCGCGCACCGGGGTGAGGTACGGGTCGAACGCGTACCCGCTGTCGCCGCTCCCCGGCCGATGCCGCAGGGTGAGCCGGGCGAGCGGATGCCAGTGCTCCTGTGCGCCGAAGCAGAGCTCGAACTCGAGCGGACGTGTCTGCGAGGCACGGCCGACCAGTACGGGGTCGGCCCGGAGCGCGGCGGCACCGGGTGGCGGGAAGGCCGCGATCACGCCCCTGCGCGCGCCTACGGTGTAGTTCAGCAAGGTCGAGTACGGCCCCGCGTCGGCGGAGCGGCGGGGAAGCGGGAGGTGGCGGGCGAGCCGGCCGCGGCCGCTGCTGGTCATCAGCAGATCCACCGGGCGACCGGCACCGTCGGCGTCCTCGATCCGGAGGGCGAGGCCGAGGCCGTCCGGCAGTGGTTGGGGCAGGCCGGCGGCCCTGGACCAGCGCGCCGTCACCGCGTACGTGCCGGGCCGGTCGAGCCATGCCACTCCCCACGGCGGCCCGGTGGCCGCCACGACGAGCCGGCCGGTGAGGACGACCCCGCGCGGGTGCAACGCGGGCCGCCCGCGCACGCGGCTCACGGCGCGCGCGGCCCGGAACGCCAGGCGCTCCGGGCCGCTCACGACGCCACCTGCGCCAGGGCTGTCAGGCATGGCCCGCGCCTACCCGGGTGGACGCAGCCGACACGTACGGTGTGGAGCGGTCCGAGCGGGGCAGGCGCCCCGCCGGAAGGCCGGAGCAAGGAGGCGGTCATGTCCGATGCGGTGATCGTGGCGCGCGCCCAGGGACTGTTCAATGTGGTGGGCGGCATGTGGCCCGTCCTGTCGTTGAGAAGCTTCGAAGCGGTCTACGGCCCCAAGACCGACCGCTGGCGAGCAGCGCACGAACGGCGCCCTGCTGGCCGCCACCGGCATCAGTCTGCTGCTCGCCGGACCCGGTTCCGAAGGCATGCGGCACGCCCGCTGCGTCGGCACCGGCAGCGCCCTCACCCTCCTGGCCGCCGACGTGGTCTACGTGCCGCTGCGCCGGATCCCCGCCACCTACCTGCTCGACGCCGTCATGGAGGCGGCCTGGCTGACGGCCTGGTGGACCGCCCGGGTGCCCCGAACCCGCTCACGATTCCGCCGCACGGCCTCGCTGATCAGACCGAAACGACGGTAGTCATTCGGGCGCAGAGAGAAGGACCCGGCCGGTGACCGACGCCGTACCGAGGGTGCACGTGACCAGCGGACCAGCCTGTTCGGTCACTTGTTGACGGTGCAACCGGTCGAACGGCGGGGAGGAAGACGCCCAGCTGGTTGCCTTCGTCTTCCGCAAGCGGGAGCACGGAGGCCGGCTGAAGGTTCGTAGGGCGGCATTCGGGTTACTCGCACGGCATGGCACCTCTATGGCAGCGAAAGCGCGATGACCAGGAGCAGCACGACGAGCGGCGGCACCCGGGCGCCGGTCGGGAAGGCGACGGCAGGCCCGGGGGTGGAGGCGGCCCTGATCCGCAGGTCGAGCGCGATGCGCCCGATGCGCCGACGGACATGGGCAAGAGGTCGTGGGGGGCTGTGCTGAAGCGGACGCTGAAGGAGTTCAAGGACGACGAGCTGACCGACCGGGCGGCAGCGCTGACCTACTACGGCGTCCTCGCGCTCTTCCCAGGGCTGCTGGTCCTGGTTTCCGTGCTCGGCATCTCGGGGAAGTCGGCGACGCAGCAAGTCCTGGACAATCTGACGAAGCTCACTCCCGGCGCAGCCCGGGACGTCATCACCAATGCGGTGACCCAGCTGCAGTCCTCCAGCGGTACGAGCACCGTCATGGCGATCGTCGGTCTGCTGGTGGCCTTGTGGTCGGCCTCGGGGTACGTGGCCGCGTTCATCCGCACGTCCAACGCCGTCTACGACATCCCCGAGGGCCGCCCCGTCTGGAAGACCACCCCGTTGCGGCTGCTCCTGACGCTGGTGCTGATGGCCCTGGCCTGCGCCAGTGCGCTGCTCGTGGTGCTCACCGGTCCGCTCGCCCGGCAGATCGGTACGGCCCTGGGCATCGGGGACACGGCCTTGACGGTGTGGTCGATCGCCAAGTGGCCGGTCCTGGTCGTGCTGGTCACCTTCATGATCTCGATCCTGTACTGGGCCTCTCCCAACGCTCGGGGCCGCGGCTTTAAATGGATCACGCCGGGGAGCTTCCTGGCACTGGTGATCTGGATGATCGCCTCCGGGGGCTTCGCGTTCTACGTGGCGAACTTCGCCTCCTACAACAAGACCTACGGCACCATCGCGGGAGTGATCATCTTCTTGGTCTGGCTCTGGATCACGAACCTGGCGATCCTGCTCGGCCTGGAATTCGACGCCGAGCTCTCCCGCGAGCGCGCCATCATCGGCGGCCACCCCAGGGAACGGGAGCCCTACGTCGAGCCTCGCGACACGCGCAAATGGAGTGATGCGGAACGCAGGGGCATGGGCGAGCACTGAACCAGGGACTGATGCGCCATGGGACGGAAGCAGGTCGTCAGGCGTCCTCTGGAGAGCTTCCGCCGCCTCGATCGCCGTCTGACCCGCCGGGCCGCGTCCTGGACCTCCCCCTGGGTCCGGCAGGTCCTTCCGGCCGTGGACTCCGCAGCCGAGGGAACCAAACTCTGGTGGGGCATGGCCGTACTCATGGCCGCAACGGGCGGACGCACGCAGCGCAAGGCCGCGGCAGCCGGGCTGCTGAGCATGGTCATCGCACAAGTGCTGTCGAACGCCGCCGGCAAGCAGCTCCTGAAGCGGCCCAGGCCGCCCCGGCAGCTCATCCCTCACGACGATGCCGAGGACCGGCCGGACTCCTCGTCCTTCCCCTCCGGGCACACCGCGGCCGCTGCGGGCTTCACAGCCGCCGTGGCCGCGAGCAGCCCGTGGTGGGCAGCCGCGGCCGGCGCCGTGACCGCGGTGGTCGCCCTCGACCGCGTCCACACCGGAGCGCACTACCCGAGCGACATCGCCGCCGGCGCCGCCATCGGCATCGCCAGCGCCAGGCTGGTCCACCATGCGCCCCGCCTGCTGTTTCATGTCGTTCTCTGGCGTGCCCGGAAGGTGAGCTAGGAGTCCGCCTTGCCGCCCGGTGCCCGTGCTGCATCCCCCGTGACGCGGGACAGGGACGCAGACGATCGTGCAGGAAGGGCCCCGACCCTGCCGAAGCGTGGAGGTCGGGGCCCTTCTGCAAGAGGCGTGTAGCGCCTGGTCAGGCTACTCGCCGAGGGCCTTGCGTCGGCGCATCCACCACATCAGGCCGCCGCCGAGGGCGACGATCGCCGCGGCGATGCCGGTGATCAGGCCGATGGGAGTGTCGGAGCCGGTGTCGGCGAGGTCGCCGTCGGGGTCCGGCTTGTTCGCCGGCGGGGTCGTCGCACCGTCACCGGGGCCCGGGGTGGTGGGCTCCGGGGCCGGGGTGGACGGCGGATCGGTCGGGTTCGGCGGGTCGGTCGGGTTGGGCGACGGGGTGTTGCCGTCGTCGTCCTTCTGGCCGTTGGAGTTCCCGCCGAGGAGGAGCAGCCGCTCCCGCTCGGTGTCGTCGGTCATGGCCTTGACCGAGGTCTTGGTCTGGCGGGGCAGGTGCCGGTTCTGGAGGGTGAACTCGGCCTGGGTGACGTTGCGCTTGGGCTGCCTGGACAGGTCCACGCCGCCGACGGTGATGACCCAGACCTCCTCACCCTTGGTGAGCTCGTACTTGAACTCGCCTTCCTTGAAGACCTTGACGTACCTGTCGAAGACGTCGGTCTTCTTCCAGCCCTGGTGCGGGGCGCGGATCGGCCACTGCTTCACGTCGTTGCTGTTGATGATGGTGCGGTAGTCCGTCGGCCGCTGGGCGTCCTGCTGGCGGACGAACTCGGCCGCGACGCGGGACTTGTAGACGCGGCGCAGGTCGGCGTACTGCGGGTCCGTGTTGATCCACTTCTCGACCTCGGGCACGATCGTGCTGCGGAACACCCGCTCGTTGTGCTCGATCTCGGCCTTGGTCAGCGAGTCCTGGCAGGGCTTGCCGCCGCCGGGGCCGGGGGTGTTGACCTCGGCGTACTCGGACTGGAGCTTGAGCGGCGCGTCGAGGATGTAGATCCCGCCGTCCTGCTCGCGCACCTTCGCCGTCTTCGGCTCGATCCAGTTCCGCATCGACGTCAGGCACGGCCAGCCGTTGACCTTGGACAGCCGGTCCCAGGTGTTCTTGCCGAGTTCCGTCTTGGGGTCCATGGCCTTGTAGAAGTCGTGCTTGAGCTGGAGGTCGGCCTCCAGCAGCACCCGGCCGGCGTCCGTGGACGCGAACTTGTCGTCCATGATCGTGCCGGGGGTGTCCGGGTTGAGGTTCACCCAGAACTTGTCCGGCGTCAGCGCCAGCCACGTGAAGAACGCGTCCGAGGCCATCTGCGCCTTCGCCTTGCCGCCCCAGCCGACCGTGTCGTTGTCCGGGTCTTCCTTCGCGGCGAAGGAGTAGTCCAGGCCCTTGCCCTTCACGGGCGTGCCGACGTACTGGATCTCGAGGGTGGAGAAGTCGATGCCGCCCGGAGTGGGCATCTGGGAGACGCCGGGGATCCGGCCGATGCGCTGAAGCCGGTCGGCGAGCTGCCTCGGGTTCTCCGGCGACTTCTGGATCATGTCGTTGCCGCCGCCCCGCGAACCGGTGCTGGTGCCGGGCTTGGCGTTCATGTACGGGTCGACACGACGCGTCGGGGTGTTCGACGTACCGCTGGGAGCCTTCTCGACCGCGTCCGCCTTGTACGAGATCTTCTTTACCCGGTCGGGGGCGATCTTCCGCAGGTCGGCGTCGTGGTTCTTCGCGCCGCCCTTCGTCTCCCGCCCGTACGCGTAGGAGATCTTCTTGTCCTTGTGGTTCGGGTCCTTCAGCAGCGCCTTGTCCTTGGGGCGCTGCGTCGGGTCGGGCTTGTCGTTCGACTTGCCCTCGACGATCTCCCCGGTGCGCTTGTTGTAGGCGTCCGCACGCCGGACGTAGCGCTCCTTGGTGTCCGGGTCGACGACCTCGAACTCCTTCTCGCAGATCCAGTCCGGACCCACCAGACCGAAGTCGTAGACGAGCTTGGCCATGTACGCCTTGCCGCGGGGGTCGTTGCCGCCCCTGGGGATGTAGTAGTCGTCCCGGTACGTCTCGAACGGCACCCCCTTCCACTGGGTCGACTTCTGCGCCTTCTTGTAGTAGGCCCAGACCCGCCGCTTGTCGCCCTTCTTGTAGTCGTCCGGGTTGTCGCTGATCTCCTTGAGTTCGTCGTCGGTCGGCGCGCGCAGGCCGTCCCACTGCTTCTGCCCGTTGACGTAGTCGTACTCGTCGCGCTCCGCGTCCGGCCGGACGTATCCGTCGGCCGGGAGGCCGCCTTCCACGACGTCGGAGAAGTCGTAGTAGTCCTTGTACTCCTCGTCGCACCGCCTGCCCTGCTTCAGCGGCGGCTTCGCCTTCGCCTCGGCCTGGTCCCAGCCGGGCAGCCCGGTCAGCGAGACGGCGCCGGCGCAGGCCAGCGCGATCGCTGCCCGCGCCCACCAGCGGCGTCGGGAACGTATGTGTTGGGTCACGGAATCCCCCTGGGGGCCCCAGGTCAGTCAGATTTCCTCGCGCGGCGCCACGGGCCCCCGTGCTCGGTTCGGCGCCTGTGCGGGAGCAACGTTTACCCTAGGCCCTCAACTCGGCCTGCCCACGCCGCCATTACTGACGACACACCGACAACTCACGTGCCGCGCGGGATCTTTACACCGCGCACACATGGTTCGCCTAGTCTCGGGGCATGGAGTGGACCGACCCGCGCGACATGGACGAGGACGAGTACGCCGAGTACGTGCGCGAAGCGAAGACGCGAGACCACGTCAGCGCCCACAATCAGGTGCTGGAGGAGTGGCTGGAACGGCAGAGCACCGGATTCCCCGCCTGGGCGGAGGAACACGCCGGCCGCGGGCCGTGGGACTTCGCCGTGGATTCCCTCCCCCGGCTCGAGGCGCTCATCCGGGACGCGTTCGACAGCCCCGCTCAGGCGCGCACGGCGATGGACACGCCGTTGGTCGCGGTCGCGGCCTGGTACCTCGGCGAGGTCCACAACCGCGCCTTCGGAACCCAGTGGCAGTTCCACCCGTCCTTCGCCGACGACAACCCCCTCGACCACCGGCCGCACATCACCGTGCCCTGGGAGCGCCGGGAGGAATTCCACTACACCGACCCCGAGCACATCGAGGACGACGCGCGCCCGATCTACTCCCCCACCGAGATCCTGTGCAACCTCCCGGCCCGGCCTGCGGATGAGGGCCTCCTGCACCGCATCGACAGCCGGTGGGAGGTGCCCACCTTCTGCGACGATCCGTCCTGCCGCCACCACCGCAACAGTTAGCCGTCGCAACGCGGCGCGTCGTGCCTCCCGGCGCGATCGGACCGTGCGCGCCGTGCGCGCTTGATCCGGCGCGCGCCTCACCGCGAGGGGAACGCAAGCAGGGACCGCACCGACCACGCCGCGCGGGACTCGCCCAGCGCCCAGCCGTCAGCGTCAGCCGTCAGCCGTCAGCCGTCAGCCGTCAGCCGAACCACACCACCAGGCGGACGTTCTCGTCGCCGTGCACTGCCGCCAGCTCGCGCATCATCGCCCACACCGGGCCCCAGCGGTCGCCGTCCGGTGGCGCGAACACGCGGGGCGTGATGTCCACGGGGCGGTACACCACCCCGTTCAGCTGTACCTCACCGCCCTCCGGCCACTCATGCGGCAGCAGGTCCTCGCCGAAGAGCTCTTCGGCGGCGTCGAGGATCTCGGTCGGCGTCCAGTACACGTCATGCAGAACCAGTTCGCCGTGCGGGCCCGGCCGCCACTCGCCGATGTGCATCCAGGAGGGTCTGTCAGCCAGGGGCGCGTCCCAGTCGACGGCCTCGACCTCGGCCCAGGTGGCGTACGAGTGGCTGTGGTTGATCTCGTCGTCCGGCACGTCGCCCGAGACGTCGTCCGGCTTGCCCCGCTGGTCGAACAGCGCCCGGTCGTGGTCCAGGCCGAGGCCCCCGCCGTAACCGAAGAGACACTCCCGGGCGTAGCGGTCGCGCACGAGCGCACAGTCCGGTAGCCAGTCCCGGGCCGTCCACCGGCCGTCGAGACCGCGCACCTCGATCAGACCTTCGATGTCCGTCCCCATGAGTGTCGATCTTAAGCACCGGTGGTCTCGCTCCCTTCGTGCGACTTCCGGACACAGCGGAGAGAAATGGCCGGAACACGCCGTCGGTGGCGGGAACCCCGCCGGTGTCCCGGCACTCATGCTCGGTGAGCAAGTCGCCCGGATCGTCCGGGTCGACCTCATCGGACCAAGAAGTCGAGGGATACGTGCTCCGTTCGCTTTCGCCGCGCCGTCGTCCGGCCGCGGGTGCCCTGCTGATCGCCGCCGCCGCACTCACCGGGAGTCTCGCCCCTGCCGCTCCCGCAGCCGCCGTCACCGACTCCGCCGACTCCGTCGTACGGGTGAACGCGGCCGGGCACGGGTCCGCGCCCGCGTCCACGCCCGCGCCGGACATGGCCGGCGTGGTCGCCGCGCTGAACAGCGCCATGGCCAACGGCGCGCCGGGCGCCATGGCCCGCTACAGCGGCCCGGAGGGCGTGCGGAGTCGCGCCGTCGGCGTCATGAACCGCGAGACGGGCACGCCGATGGACATCCACGCGCGGTTCCGGATCGGCAGCGTCAGCAAGACCTTCTCCACGGTCGTGCTCCTCCAGCTGGTGGACGAGGGCCGGCTGGATCTGGACGCTCCGGTCAACAGCCTGGTGCCGGGCCTGCTGCCCGACGACCGGATCACGGTCCGCCATCTGCTCACCCACCGCAGCGGACTCGCCGACTACACGGACAAGATGTTCGAGCACACGGTGCCGGGCTTCGAGTCCGTGCGGAACCGGGTGTTCTCCTACCAGGAGCTGGTGGACCTGTCCCTGGCCGAGCCCCGCACCACGGAGCCCGGCGTCACGTACCGCTACTCCAACACCAACTTCGTCGTCGTCGGCATGATCATCGAGAAGCTGACGGGCCGTCCGGTGGCCGACGCCTACGAGCGGCGGATCTTCAAGCCGCTGAAGCTGCGCGGCACGTCGTACGTGCACCCGGACACGCGCATCGCGGGCCGGCACGCGCGCGGTTACCTCCACCCGGACGAGGAGGGCTCGCCGCTGGTCGACTCCACGGAGCAGACCGTGTCGTGGGCCCAGTCCGCCGGGGCGGTGATCTCCACCCCCGCCGACCTCAACACGTTCATGAGCGCGCTGATGCGCGGCCGGCTGCTCTCGCCCGCGATGCTGGACGCCATGACCACGGTGACGCCGACGGACACCACCGGCACCCGCTTCTACGGGCTCGGGCTGCGCCGCTACAACCTGTCGTGCGGCACGCAGGTGTACGGCCACACCGGCACGGTCCAGGGCTTCTACACGTACGCCTTCGCGACCCGCGACGGGCGGCGGAGCCTGGCGGCGCTGGCGAACACCTCGAACCACGGTGCCGCCAACACGGCGCTGGGCGGCACCTTGGAGGCTGCCTTCTGCGGCCCGAAGCCCACGACGGGCGACGCGCCCAAGGCACGGGCGGCTTCGCCCGGCACGGGCACGGCGAACCGGAGCGCGACGGACCACGCGGCGGAGCGTGACCTGCCCGAGCGCGGCTGACGGGCAGCCTGCGCCGGGCGGCCCCTGGAAGTGGGGGGGGGGGGGGGGCCCCGCCGGCGGGCACAGCACCCCCCCCGCCACAGCGGGCAGCCCCCGCCCGCACACACCGCCACGGGCCCGCGGGCCCCCCCCCCCCCGCCCCCCC
>NZ_JBHXTJ010000014.1:0-113095 GCF_042677525.1 Streptomyces sp. NPDC127114 | reverse complement strand
GGGGTGGTGGACCGCCCCGCGCGGGGCTGCGGGCCCGCCGGCGCGGGGCGCCCCCTGTATGTGTCTCGTCGGACCCCCCCCGCCCCCCGCCCACACACCCCGCCCGTACATCCAGGTCACGCCCGCCCGTACATCCAGGTCACGCCCGCCCGTACGCCCCCGTCACGCCCGCCCGTACACCACCTCACGCCCGCCCGTACACCACTCACGCCCGCCGGCGCCACCTGCGGTGACGCCGCGGAGTGGATCTAGCCGGTGACGCCCAGGAAGCGCAGGACCGCGAGGACGCGGCGGTGGTCGGCGTCCGTCGGCGGGAGGTCCAGTTTGGCGAGGATGCTGTTGATGTGCTTCGCCACCGCGCTTTCGCTGACCGTGAGTCGGGCGGCGATTCCCGCGTTGGAGCGCCCCTCGGCCATCAGGGCGAGGACGTCACGCTCGCGGGGGGTCAAGCGGTCCAGCGGGTCGCTCGGGCGGCGGACCAGGAGCTGGGCCACGACCTGGGGATCGAGGGCGGTGCCGCCGCGGGTCACGCGGCGCAGTGCCTCGATGAACTCCTCGACGTCCGCGACCCGTTGCTTGAGCAGGTAGCCCACGCCGCTGGTGTTCGTGGCGAGCAGTTCGGCCGCGTAGCGTTCCTCGACGTACTGCGAGAGCAGCAGCACGGCGGTCCCGGGGCTGTTCGCGCGGATCGACAGCGCGGCGCGAACCCCCTCGTCGGTGAAGCCGGGAGGCATGCGGACGTCCACGACTGCCAGGTCGGGGCGGTGCGCCTCGACCGCGGCCAGCAGTCCGGGCGCGTCCCCGGCCTCGGCCGCGACCTCGAAGCCGGCCATCTCCAGCACCTTGACCAGGCCGATCCGCAGCAGCACGGAATCCTCGGCGATCACCGCGCGTCTCACGTCGGCCACGGCAGCTCCACATCGATCACGGTCGGTCCCCCTGTGGGTGCCGGGCGCGGGGGGCCACCATGCAGGTGGTGCCCGGAGCGGGGGTGCAGCTGGTGCCACCCCAAGCCGGACATGGGTGTTACTGACTCCGGCACGGTGAGAGCGGAGTGTTGATCACGAGCCCGAGAACCGGGTTCGTGACACGAGGGGAAGCTCCTCCATGGCCTTGTCCGACATTCGTCTTCCCGTTTGCTCCGGCCATGGCGGCCGCGCTCCCCGGCACGGCGGCAGCGCCGGACGCCTCGGCCGTGCCCGCCGCCTGCAAGGACGCGTCCTGGTGGGTGCCGGCCTGGCCCTGCTGCCCTGGCTGGGCTATCTGGCGGGCACCCTGCCGCCTGTCGAAGCGGCGGGCTGGGTCACACTGGACACCCTCGAGGCGGCGGCACTCCTCACCGCGGGCACCCGCGTCCTGCGCCAGGACCGTGCTTGCCGGGTCCCCGCGGCGGCCTCGGCCGCGCTCCTCGTCGCCGACGCCTGCATCGACCTCGCCACAGCGAGTCCCGGCGCGGAACGGACGGCCGCCGTCGTCATGGCCGCTCTCGCCGAACTGCCGCTCGCGGCCCTGTGCCTGATGCTCGCCACCTCCTTCAGGCGCACCCTCCGCCGGCAGCCCCTCGCCCCGCCGGCGGGCCAGGCGGAGGGCGGCGAGCCGATCGGCCGACGAGCACCCGGACACGTCCAAACCTAACGTGGAGGGTGGGAACCGACGTGACGGAGGAGTCATGGACATGAGTAGCGCCATGGACAAGGCCAAGGGGCGGCTCAAGGAGATCACCGGAAAGGTCACCGGCCACGAAAGCCTGGAGGCCGAAGGCCGGATGGACCAGAGGAAGGCCAAGGTCCGGCAGAAGATGAGGAGCGCTCGACACCGCGCCGAAGGCATCATGGACTCGATCAAGCACGGCCGCTCGTAACACATCCCGGCATCGGATGCCCGCCGCCCGCCGCCGTGCGGCCGGACGGCGGCATCGACGTCCGCCGGCTCCCGGCCGGCCCGCTCATCGGTGCGGAGTCACTGGCTTGACCTTCGGGAACAGAACAGGCGGGGGCCGAGGCTGGTGGCCGAGGGCCCGTGCCGGCCATGCGTTCTGGGGCAGCCGCAGCTAGGTCGTCTCCGCTCACTCGTCGACCTGTCTTGGTCGGCCGTCCGGCGCCTGACGGCGAGACGCGCCCCTGGAGCGTGCGGCTCCACGGCGCGGCAGCGCCGTCACGCCCCCTGGAAGACCAGCGCCAGCACCTCCGTCAGGCGCCGCTTCAGCGGCTCCGCGTGCGGCAGGCGCCTGGGGGCGGGGGCGCCGTCGATCCGTACGCCGGTGTCGGCGAGGAGGTACAGCATCCGCAGCGTGCGCATGGCGTTGGAGGTGTGCGCGGCCACGGTGGGGGCGCCGCGCAGGCCGGCCGCGAAGTCCGTCTCGATCGCGTCCAGCCAGCCGAGTGCCTCGGCCTCGGACAGTTCCGGCCGGGTGAGCGTGCGGGCGATGCCCTGGGCGAGCCGGTCGTCCTCCTGCTGCGCGAAGAGCTCGTCGGTCGGAACCACGAGCCGCTCCGCCGCAAGCGCGAGCATCTCCTTCGGGTCGACCTCCGGATGGAGCCCGAAGGTGCCCAGCAGGTCGGCGCCGTGCGCGACGGCGTGGAGCCAGCCGAGCTCGGGGTCGTACCCGCGCAGGTCCTTCTCGGCCGGGTACCAGCGTCGGAAGGCGGCGAGCCATGCCGGGTCGAAGTCGCCGCGACCGACGATCATGTCGAGCACGAGCGGCGCGAAGGTACGCGCCTGGATCTCGGGGTCGTCGAACCGGGCGGCCATCACGGCACCGAGCCGGGCGCGCAGCGGCTCGTCGATGACGTCCCGCTGAATCCACGTCCGCAGCACCCCGTAGGGAGCGCCGTCGCGGATGTCCGGGTCGGGGTGGCGGAGTGCCTCGGCCAGTTCGGAGGCGAGGGCCGGCAGCTCGGCCGCGGCCGGGGCGGGGCAGTCGTTCTCGTAGAGGTCCAGCCAGCGGGCCTTGTCGATCGGCGGCCTGTCGTCGTTCTTGATCACGGCCTCACCTTCGGTGAGTGCCCCCGGGCAAGGCAACCGGTTATCGGACTCCCTCTCTCGTGGATGAGGTCGGCTTACGAGGCGGACGGGGGCCGGGTGTCGGTTTCCCGTCTCGGTGGGTAGTCGATCGGGTCGGGTTCCCAGTGCCAGTCCTCCCCCTGGTGGACGCGCCGGCCGGGAACGGGGCTGGGTCCGCCGTCGCGGCCGGCGTGCCAGTGGATCAGGGCGATCACCGCGCCGAGGAAGAGGACCGTCCCGAGGACGGCCCACGCTGCCGGGTCGCCTTCGGCGAGCCGTGGCCCGCCCGTGGTCCAGAGAAAGCGCCCGAACCGCCATGCCGCGACCACCAGCACGTACCCGAGCCCGAGGGCGAAGGGCAGGAACACCAGCCCGATCCCCAGACAGCCTTTGTCCACGCTCCGGCGTTTCATCTCGCAGCCCCCTTGTTTCCCCGCCCGCTGCCGGGGTGTCGCCAGGGCGGGGCATACCCGGCCCGGGACGGCCCGACACCGGCGCCGGCGCCGACACGTACTGCAATGGCGTACGCGCTGCCCCGCCGCCTCACGCCTCGCGAGGAGTGGTCACCCAGGACAACGACTTGAACGCGTTCAAGCCCTGTGCCAGGGTACGGCATACGTTCTCGATGCGGCCGGTCGCTCATGCGGCCCGCGGAACCCGCCAGGGGTGGAGTGTGTTGCGTTCCTTTCGTATTGCGCTGTTCTTGCCCGCCACGGCCCTCGCCCTGACGGCCTGCGGCAGGCTCACCGTCATGCCGCCGCCCGAGGGCGAACCCGTCTTCCTCAAACCGGCCGAGGTCGCGACCACGTGGACCGACGCCGACGGCGGAACCCTGACGCTGAAGCAGGACGGTACGTTTCTCGCCGACAAGGTCTGCGTCGCCGTCGGCTGGTACGACAGCTTGGCCTGGTCCGGAACAGGCACCTGGAGGCTGGGCTCCAACAAGGACGAGAGCTTCGTCCATGTCACCTTCGACGCCGAACACCCCGAAACGGATGGCCGGGAGCCCGACGCCTATTCCGCCTTGAAACAGGGCAAGGTCCTGAAGCTCTGGGCCGCCGTCGGCGATCCGGACAACGACTATCCGAACTGCGTCCTGACCAGCCCGGCGAGCTGACCCGGGCCGCGGGGCGGGCGAAGTCGGTGCCGCAGGCGGCCCGATTCCGCAGTCGGTGGTGGACGCCGCCGTGCCGTACGTGCGGCTCCGACCGCCGGCGGCAGACGCCGGTCAGCCCCTGAGCGTGACAATGGCCTTCTCGATGCGCCGTCGGCGCGTGTCGGGCCTCTTCGCGCTCTCGATGGCGTGCACGTGCTCGCGCCTGCGGCTGTAGGCAAGCCTGTCGTACGCGGCGCGGGCGGCGGGGTCCTCGTCCAGGGCCTGGGCGAAGTCCGCCGGTTCGACGACGACGCGCGGCTCGGTGTCGAGCTCCAGCTCGACCTCGACCTCGTCGCCGATCGCGACACCCGCTGCCCGTCGGTTGGCGTTGCTGAGACCGAGCAGGTGACGGCCGCGCAGGAGGGCGACCCGGCTCTTCCAGGAATGCCCGTTGACCGTGATCGTCACCGGCGGCCGCGCGCCCCCGCCGAGCGCGGTCACCACCTCGGCCGGAACTTCCAGGCCCCGCATGGGCTCGGGTGGTTCGACGTGGGTCCGAAACTTCATGATCTTCCTCCTGTGGGGTTCTGCCGGCTCACCGCTGAGCCGGCCCTCCGGGCCCGGACAGCCGCTTCTCCTGCCCCCGGCACACACGGGTCCGCCGCCGTGTCCTGGACGGTCCGGGGCAGGCGATCGCGGCTACTGCGCGTAAGGCTGGTCGGCAGCCTCCCAGGCGAACCCGTCCAGGTCGGTGAAGGCGCCGGCGCTGCTGCCGAGGACGATGCGGTGGGAGCCGGTGCCGTCGGCGGGGACTCCGAGGTCCTTGGCCAGGGCACGGCGCTTGTACAGTGCAAGCTTGACGGGGCCGGACTGGCCAGGGGCGAATTCCGCGTACTTGCCGCCGAAGCTCTTGGCCACGGTGAGGCCCCGGTCGACGTAGAACTGCTTGGTGGCCTTCACGTCCTCGACGCCGATCAGTACGACGACCTCGTCGACCTCGCGGGTGGCGGGGCCGGTGTCCTTCTTCGCCGACGTCGCGATCTTCCAGATCGTCCCGTCCGGGGCCTGGACGACGCCGCCGTAGCCCCACATCGACTTCGCGGCGGGCTTCAGCACCGTGGCGCCGGCCTCCACGGCAGCGCGGACGAAGCCGTCGACGGTGGCCGGCCCGGACACCGTGAGCGCCAGGGTGAAGCCACGGAACCCGGTGGAGTGCGCGTCGGACTCCCGCAGGCGTATGTACGTGTCCACGCCGAAGGCGGCGTAGAAGCGGCGAGCGGCGTCGAGGTCGGCCACCTCAAGGGTGACGGACGCGAGGGACGTGTCGGCTGCGGTGGAAGTGGTGGTTGCCATGACCATCACGCTAGGGGTCGCACGGCGGACGGGGCTTCTTCAATCCTGACCGGTCCGGTGTCGAGACCTGGGGCGGGTCACGTTCCCGCATTCGCACATTCCCGGGGCTGGGCTGGAGAACGGGGCCCGGGAACTCGGTCCGGTTGCGGGTGTCGAGGCGGGGCCGCCGGCTCCGTTCTCGGTATACCGGTGGCCTGCACCGGTGACCTCGAAGACTCGCGCAAGGCCAAGGGAGACCGTCATGACGCTTCAGCGGATCGACAACGTCGGCATCGTCGTCGAAGACCTGGACGCGGCCATCGCCTTCTTCACCGAACTGGGCATGGAAGTCGAAGGCACGGCGGAGATCGAGGGCCTCTTCGCGGACCAGGCCGTCGGACTCCAGGGAGTCCGCAGCCACATCGCGATGATGCGAACCCCCGACGGCCACGGAAAGCTCGAGCTCGCGCAGTACCACTCCCCCGCGGCGACCGGCGACGGATCGCACCCTCTGCCGCCGAACACGCTGGGCCTGCACCGGGTCATGTTCGCCGTCGACGACATCGACGACACCATCGCGCGCCTGCGCCCCCACGGTGCCGAACTCCTCGGCGAGGTGGCGCGGTACGAGGACATCTACCGCCTGTGCTACCTCCGTGGCCCCTCGGGGATCATCCTCGCCCTCGCCGAAGAGATCAGCTGACGACCCTGCGCGGCCCGGCCCGGTGTGTGGGCGTGGGGACGGCCGGACGGGCCGGCACCGGCAGCCGCGGCACCGATGATCCCGGTGCCGACGGTCCCGGTGCCGACGGTCCCGCCGGGGAGGGCGGCGGATACCGGCTGGTCATGAAGGTCTGCCCGGCCGGCGCCGCCTTCCCCCGGTCCGTCCACCCCGCAGGAGTCAGCCGGACCGGCGTGGTCAGGCTCCCTTGCGGCGCCTGAGGGCGTAGAAGGTGATGCCCCCGAGCACGAGGACCGCGACGCCGGCGCCGGCCGGTACGGCGAGGCTGCCCAGGGGCGAGTCGCCGTCCTTCGCCGACGGTGCCGGGGCGCTGGTCGCGCCGTGTTCGCCGTCGCCGTTCGCTCCGGACGGTGTTCCGTCCTGGGTGGTGGCGTCGCCGAAGAAGAACACCGGGCCGTTTTCGGGGCGTGGTGTGCCGGAGACGTCCACGGTCAGCGAGATCGGCACCACGATGCCTTTGGCCTTGTCGTCCGGCTCGGCCACCTGCGCCTGGATGTAGTAGGTGCCCGGCACGTCGTACCCGTTGGGGTCGGGGCTCTTCGTGTCGTCCTGCTCGGTGATCTCCCACGGGCCGCAGACCCGCTCGATGAGTCCGGTCCGGCCGGCGAGGAGTTCGGTGGAGCGGTGGTCCTCGTTGCAGAGTGTCGAGGTGCGCTGGGCGTTGTAGACCGTGACGCCCCATCCGGTGGTGGCGGACGCGGGGAAGTCGGCCGGGATGTCGACGCCGGCCTTGACCGTCAGTTTCTGACCCGCCTTCAGTTCGACACGCCAGAAGGGGGCCTCGCCGACGGCGATGGACTGGCGGTGGGTACCCGGTCCGATCGGCGTGGCGCTGTTGAAGGAGAAGCCGCCCTCGGCATCCGCCCCGGTACGGGGTTCGGGAGTCCGCGAGCCGGTCTGCTGGGTGTTGTCGTCGGCGATGCCGACGAGAAGTTCGACGGGCATGGGCTTGTCGCCGGGCCTGGTGATGTCGTTCTCGACCATGATGCAGCCCGTGTCGTCCGGTGCGGGCTTGTCGTTGCCTGCTCCGGGCTTGCTGCGTCCTCCGGTGGAGAGGATGTTCGCCCAGCCCATCGACTGGTCGAACTCCCGCAGCCACGCCCGGGGTTCGCCGTCGCCCGCCGGGCCGGCCGCGACGGTGATGATCGAACCGCGCTCGTAGCCCTCCTCGGCGACGGCGGTGGCGCTCGCCTGGAGCCGCTGGTCCGGCCGCTTCTTCACCTTGTAGTAGAGGTCACGGCCTCCGGTGAACTCGTCCAGGTACTGGCCGGGGGCGACCAGCGGAGCGTCCTGGCAGCCGGTCGTCGAACCGTCGACCGGTTTTCCGGTGGCGTGGTAGGTCCGCCACTCCTTGCGGAACAGGGCGCCCAGATGGGCGGTCAGCGAGTCGGCGTCGTCGGCGTCCGCGTACGACCCGTCGGTCACGTCCGCGATGCACTTCAGCTGCGCTCGCGCCGTAGAGGGCGTACGGAACCCGACCACGTCCACGGCGAGGTCGATGCCCTGTGCCTTGAGCTCGCGGGCCACCTCGCACGCGGGCGGCGGCGCACACGTGTCCTCGCCGTCCGAGACCAGGACGATGCGGCGCTTGCCGCCCGTACCGTTCCTGTCGAGGTCCTTGGCGGCTTCTCGCAGCGAGACGCCGATCGGCGTGAAGCCGACCGCCTTGAAGCCCGCGACCTGCTTCTTGGCATCCGCGCGCGCCGCCCGGTCCATCGTCGCCACCGGCCGGATCAGCTGCGTATCGGCGCAGCCCTGCTTCCTGTCCTGCCCGGGATAGGTGGCGCCGTACACGCGCAGTCCCAGTTCGGCCTGTGCGGGGGCGGTGTCGATGATCCGGGAGACCGCCTGCTTCGCGGCGGCCAGGCGGGTCAGGCCGCCGGCGTCGTTCTGGTTCATCGACCCGGACAGGTCGAGAACCAGATCGATCCGGGCCGGCTCAGGAACGCCGGGCGCTGCTGGCGCGGCGGCGTTCGCGGCCGCCGCCGCTGACGGCACGACCGCGGCAAGTGTGAGGAGAGAAACGGCGGCGAGCGCACGTCGCCGACGTCGTCTGAGAAACATGAAGGTGATCTCCGAAAGGTTGGTCTGCCAGGTCCGTTGCAAGGACCCAAGGACTCGGGACTCGGGGACTCGGGGACCCGAGGACTTGGGACTCGAGGACTTGGGACATGGGGACTTGGGACATGGGGACTCCGGGCGGTCGCACGTGGGTGAGCCGGATGCCCGGCCCCGGCGTGGCACCAGGCGGGCCTCCGGGCTCGCAGAGCCGGCCGAGGTCTCAACAGTTCCAAGCAGCACTGCTGTTGTGGGTGATCAGGGACACGCCTCGATCGACGATGAACATATGCGAACGGTTCCTCAGAACTTCCCGGATACCAATTTCCTGCACTGATTGCGCAGGCTTATGACGGGACCGTTCCGACCGCAACCACATTCGGGCCGACGCCTCGCGCCGCCTCTTCGTGCCGCCTCTTCGTGCCGAGCGCGGCGGTCCACCGGCGCGAAAGAGCGCAGAGTGGTGCTCCATGAGGGCGGAGGATCTACCCCTCACGACTGGGGACAGGCGTCGGGGGGGCTCAGGGCGGCGTGAGCCTGTCGATCCGGGCGGCGAGGTCCGGGTGGGCGGACGCCAGGTGGGGGCGGGCGGCGGCCAGGTGGGCGATGAGGTCGGCGGGGTCGTCGTGGGCGAGGGCCGCGTGGAGCTCGCCGAGCGGGCCCCGGGCGGCCGGGGGAAGGTCGGTGAGGGCGGTGATCTGGCCCGCGAGACGGCGCAGGTCGGCGGCGTTGGCGCGGGCCCAGGTGGCGGTGGTGCGTTCGGCGGCCCGGGCCTGTCGGGTGGCCGTCACGCGTTGCTCGCCGGTGGTCCCCGCGGGGCCGGGACGGCCGCGCAGATAGCGGCGCTCCGCGGCCTGGCGGCTGGCGACGCCGAGGGGATGGGCGAGGTCCGCCCAGCTGGCTCCCGCCTCCCGGGCCGTTTCGATCAGGCCGGTCTCCCATCCGGCCAGCTGCTCGCGCACCTGCCGCAGCAGCAGCAGGGAGGCCAGCGCCTGCTCCGGCCCGGGGCCGGGATCGGCCCCTGCGCGGGAGCCGAGGTCGGGGTCGGAACCTGTGCGGGAGCCGGGAGCGGGGCGGGGCGCGGAGCCCGAGTCGGGGCCTTCGGATGCGTCCGGGGACTCTCGCCGGGCGTTGCGCAGGGCGTCGTCTATGGCCCGCAGGGCCGCCGAGGCGGCGAAGAACGAGGCCGGGCTGTGGGCGTTTGCGCTGGTCGCGGGCGGTTGGTCGGCTGCAGTCACGGGCACCTCCTCAGACTGTCATCGTTTCGACGACATCATGTTTGTCATCCGATGGATGACATGTTACAACGGTGTCTGTGAGGCGCATTGGCAGCAACTGCCCGAACCTGCTGGAGGTGTTTTCACGATGTTGATGCGCACTGACCCCTTCCGTGAGCTGGACCGGCTGGCGCAGCAGCTGATGGGCCCGGGCACGTGGTCCCGCCCCTCGCCGATGCCGATGGACGCCTACCGCGAGGGCGACGAGTACGTGGTGGCCTTCGACCTCCCGGGCGTCACCGCGGACGCGATCGACATCGACGTCGAGCGGAACATGCTCACCGTGAAGGCCGAGCGGCGGCCGGTGGCCAAGGCCGACGACGTGCAGATGGAGCTGTCCGAGCGGCCGCTGGGCGTCTTCTCCCGCCAGATCGTGCTCGCCGACACCCTCGACACCGAGCGCATCCAGGCCGACTACGACGCCGGCGTGCTCACTCTGCGTATTCCGATCGCCGAGCGCGCGAAGCCCCGCAAGATCTCCATCGGCGGCGGATCCGGCCGCAAGGAGATCTCCGGCTGAAACCGGCCGGACAGGTGCGGAGGGCGAGCACCCGATCTCCCCCTCACCTCGCTCTCCGCACCCCCGTCGTACGTCCGAAGAAGAAGGGTTGGCGGCCGAGATGACCCTGCGACGCGAAGCATTCCTCGACCAGGTGAAGGAACGCGGCGAGTACGACAGTGCGGAGGAAGCCGAGCGCGCGGCGCGCGTGGTGCTCGCCCTGCTCGGCGCCCATCTGGTCGGCGACGTGCGCGCCCAGCTCGCGGCGCGCCTGCCAGAGGCGTTCTCCCTGATCCTGCTCAACCCGCTGCAGAGCGCGGAGCCGCTGTCTCCGGAGCGGTTCGTGCGCGCGACCGCGGCGTGGATCGAGGGCGCGACCGAGCAGACCGCGGCCTGGGACGTCAGTGCCGTGCTGTCCACCGTCGCCGACTCCGCCGGCGAGGAACTGCTGGGGCGGATCCTGCTCCAGCTGCCCGTCGGCTACGACCTCCTCTTCGGCCGCCCCCAACACAGCTGACCGGGACGGGTGGTGCCGCACGCACGCCGGCGCCACCCTTCACCCTCCTGACTCCACGAAAGGCATGCACCGCAGTGATCTCCGACGTCCGCGTACCGCTCGATCACCAGCAGTCGTGCGGGAAGGCGTACGAGCAGATGCTGGAGAAGGTCCGCTACGAAGGCGCCTACCCCACGCGTGAACGCGCCGACGAAGCCGTCCGCCTCGTCCTGGCCGGGCTCGGGCGCCAGCTGACCGGTGACGAACGCGTCGACCTCGCCGCCTGCCTCCCCCTGGAGGCCGCCCGCGTCCTGACCGCACAGGTCCCCGACACCCAGCCGCTGACCGGCTGGGCCTTCGTCAAGGACCTCGCCGCCCGCACCGGCGCCTCCCTCGCCGTCACCCGCTGGGACACCGGCTCCGTCCTCTCGGCCGTCGCCGCCCACGCCGGCCCGGACCTCACCGCCCGCATCCTGGCCCAGCTCCCCACGGGTTACGCCCTGCTCTTCGGCCGCGCCGAACTCGCGCCCACCGCATAGACCGAGGTGCGCGCCGGTGCCGGGCGTGACGCAACGTACGCCCCTCGCCCGTGCACCTGCCCCGCGGATGATCACCCTTCCTCGCCGGAAGGGCGGCCTCATGCCTCCGACGGCGCGCCACTGCCCTGGCGCTGCCGTCGGCGGTGTTTGCGCATGGACACCTGAGAGCCGCATCCGGTACTGCAGTACAGCCCGGCACCGTTGCGGGTGCGGTCGAAGAAGCCGAAATGGCACGGAGGGTTCCGGCACGCCTTGATGCGGCCCCAGTCGCCGCTCTGGGCGAAGGTCGTCACCGCCGCCAGTACCGTCCCGAACACCCGCGGCACCCCCGCCTGCGGCGAGGTCAGTTCCACTCCGCCGGCCGTGACCGCCGTGGCCAGCGGGTAGAGCTCACCCACACGTCGCAGGTGCCTCTCGGCCCGCAGCAGCGGCTCGCCCAGACTTTCCTCATCGCCCGAGTGCGCGAGCAGCACGGTCACCAGGGCATCACGCAACTCGCGCGCGACCGCGGCGTCGGCATCGGTCACCACGGTTTCGCCACCGAACTCGTCGCGCTCCCTCAGCCATGCCGCGAACGCGTCCCCGTCCCCGAACAACTCACGGCGACCCGATCCGTCCGCACGCGTGTTCACGAACGCGAGAACGGCCTCCACCGTCGGCGGGACGGCACGAGGGCTGAGTGCAGGAGATCCGCCTGTCGCACTGCTCATACGTCCACCCTACATCAGCACTCAGGAGCTAATCGGACTAGAAGGCAACTCAGGCCACCAGATCAATTGACGTGTTGCGAGCTAACGCCTTACGGTCGCAACATGAACGAAGCATCCAACCAGCAGACCCGCCTCCGCACATGGCTGATCACCGGCGCGACGTCCGGCATCGGCCGCGAACTGACGCTCCAGGCACTGGAGAACGGCGACACCGTCGCGGCCCTCGCCCGCGACGTCTCCCCTCTGGACGACCTGGCGCAGGCGCACGGCGACCGCCTGCTTCGCGTCCAGGCGGACGTACGCGACGAGCAAGCCGTCCGGAACGCGGTGGAGGGCACACTCGCACGCTTCGGACGTATCGACGTCGTGGCCAACAACGCGGGATACGGCCTGTTCGGAGCCGTCGAGGAGGCCTCCGACACGCAGGTCCGCGCCGTGTTCGACACCAACGTCTTCGGAGTGCTCAACGTGCTCCGCGCCACGCTGCCGGTACTCCGCGCCCAGCGGTCCGGGCACATCCTCCAGGGCTCGTCGGTCTACGGGCAGTCCGCCCACCCCGGCGTCGGCCTGCTGGCCGCCACCAAGTACGCGGTCGAGGGACTGTCGGACGCGCTCGCGGCCGAGGTCGCACCCCTCGGCATCAGGGTCACCCTCATCCAGCCCGGAATGACCGCGACCCCCTTCCTCGCCAACCTCGACGTCGCAGCCGGCCTGGACGACTACGACCAGACCGTCCGCGAGGTCCAGAAGGGCATCGGAGAACTGCCGGCATCCGCGTTCTCCGCCGCGGCACGGATAGCCGCAGGCATCCGGACCGCCGTCGAAAGCCCCAACCCTCCGCTACGCCTGGCCCTTGGCACCTCCAGCTCGACGGGCATGCGCACGGCACTGGAGGCACGCATCGCGGACCTGGCCGACTGGCACCACGTCACGGAGGCCGTCGACAGGTAGAAGCCGGCCACGCATTCCCACCAGGACCATGGTCAGGGCGGTGGCGGTACAGCCCACCGCACCGCCCGGCCATGCCCCGAGGACCCGGGGGGCGAAGCCACGTCAGACGGCTTCGCCCCAGCCTCTTCTACTACCGCTTTCCGCTACTACCGCTGCTCCGCGCTCGCCTTCAGACTGAATCGGCCCGGCATCCCTCTCGGTGGTGAGGGGCGCCGAGGCAGCAGGTGGCCAGCGTCGATCATCTCGTCCGAGATCGCCCACGCCGTCGCGGGCGCCGACTCCTTCTCCGTCTACCCGAGTTCACCGAGACGGAGCGCATCCCTCATCTCGCTGAGCTTCGCGGTCGTGGCCGGGGTCCGCTCCTGCGCTTGTTCAGCGAGTAGGAGGGCGTCGTCAATCTCGCTGAGCTTCACGGAGGACAGGACGGCTGCCCGCTCGATGAGGTCGTCCCGGGACACAGTGGTCAGCCACGTGCACGGGGTGAAGCCCGGACGCGGGAACGCGAGCCGCAGCACGCCTTCGAACGGCAGTCCTTCACCAGCACCGACCGTCACTTCGATGCCCAGACCGCTGATGTCGACGCCCGCCGGAGCGACGACCTGCATCACCCGGATCCCGGACGTGTCGTCTCCCGACAGCAGTACGACCAACCTCCGCTCGTCGAACTGGACCCACCAGACTTCGCCACGTTGCACAAGTCCTCCAGACACATGACGGCAGACAGACGCTGCGCGACGCTGACGCTCTGCGGAGACGGGTACGGCCACCGTTGATCATCGGTGTGTGAAGACTGAAGATCATGTGAGGGCCGCAGGTCACAGCGTAGACCTTGCCCGCTGGCAGGAGGCGTTCGAGGGCCTGATGGCCCAGATCGCGGGCCGGTTCGTACGGGTCGGACCCCGACGTCGGGTGGCGGGTCGAGCGTCATCCGGCCCGCGTTTGACCCGGTCCACCGGCTCGGCTGGTCCGACTGGCGTCACCGCCTCCAGGCCCGATCCCAGACCAGCCACTACCGGCGGCAAGCCGCTCGGACGTGAAGATCACGGTTTGCGGCTGGGGTTTGAGACGTCGTCTCCATTGGTGAGGTGCCGTCGGATGACCGGTGCCGTTCCCAGGACGAGTGCGGCGAAGACGGTCAGTCGTTGAAGGCCAGGCTGAGCGGTGAGGCTGCTGTGCTGGATGCCGTAGACCGCGTACCAGTTGGCGGCGAGGTCGGTCGCCACGATGACGCAGGCGAGGTCGATTCCACGGCGTTTCCCCCTGATCAGGAGCATGGCGGCGAGGGCGTCGAACAACGCCAGCGACGACCAGTACAGGTTGAGCCACCCAGGTGCCCAGTCGTACGGATGCAGACCGTGGTTGAGGAGGTCGGCGACGTGCACGGAAGCGCCGACGAAGAGCAGGACGGCCGCGATGACGCCGGTCAGCATGACCACCTTGCGCGGGGTGTGGTGCATCCATCCGATCACGCTGTGGATCGTCCCACCCGCGGGTGCTGCCCGTCAGACCGCCAGCGGGGAAACGCCTCATGCCCACGACGGCAAAAAGGGGCGGCTGGATAGGCTGGTCTGTCATGCCTAGCCTCTGGCTGAAAGGTGCGCTATGAGTCAGTACTTCGACATCGGCGACGAGACACTCTGGAACCCGTCCAACGGCGCTTCTCGCATGTTCCAGCGCCAGGTAGCGGTTTTCGAAGCGGAGTTGGAACTCCCTTCGGGCATCGGGCCGATGGAGAACGACGAGTGCCAGATCAGCCTCGACACCTTCGAGACCTTCGTCAACGCCCTTCTGATGAAGCACCGAAGAACGAGCCACGCCATCTGGCTCGCTCTCTCCGAAGGCTTCACTGCAACAGTCCTGGTTCTTGCCGAGCGCGCCGGGATCAAGGTGGACTGGGCACGACACGGGACCGCCCCTGAAGGGCCGCTCGAAGACGTGCAGGTTTCCGCGGTCACCGGCATGTCCGCCCCTTCAGAGGGTGAAGCCTGGGCGGCGGGCCTGCGTGAGAAGGCACAGGAGCTGAGCCGGCGCATGCCCCGCTGATCGAACGATCAGCACCCACGGCGCCTCGATCGCCCACCCCGAAGGGGATCCACTCTCCGCGAGGAGCTGCGCCGAGAGCTGTGACGGTGGTCAGCAACTGCGCGGACGCGCTAGACGCGCCCGCGTCCCTCCCCTGCCTCGCCGCGCCGCCCATGCGGCCGTCGCTGCTCCTCGCGGCCCAATCCGGGAGACTGGCGCTTGGCGCGCATGCCGTCGGCGTCGGGTTCGGCGTCGTCGTGGCGGTCACGGATCGCGTCGTCGGCTTCCCGGCGTGCCGCGTCGTCGCCGCTCTCGCCCTTGGCCTGGGAGGGCGTGGTGCGCGGCGGTGCGTCCGCGGGCAGGGTCCGCCGGCGCTCGTGGTGGTTCATGGTCGTCCCTCTCCCTGTTCGTCCGGACGTCAAACGGGCTCTGAAGGCGGCTGCCCCGTCACCCCACCGGGAAACACCTGGCAAGACGGTGGCCATGCTTGCGATGACCGGCCGTGTCGGCACAGCGGCGCAGTGGACCGGGTGGTCGCGGTCGACTCCCCGCTCGTGCGCAGTCATCAGCACGCCGCCGGGGCCGGTCAAAGGGGGCCCGACCGGCTAACCGTACGGCCATGCCCTCGGCAGGGCCCATGGCGCACTGACCACCAAGGTCCACCTCGCAGCAGACGTCCAATGTTCGCCCGCCCGCCTTCGTCATCACACGGGCGCCCCGCGCCTGGCCGTGGGATGGCCATCCCCGTCAAAACGCCGTTTCTACAGAAGGTGTGCGCCTTGTCGCACGGACTGGTCGGGGCGGACGGGTGGCCGGCCCTGTCCGATGCGGGACACGCAGACCTTCTCAAGTGCCAGTTCGAACGGCGGCGAGTCCCCGTACGGTTCGGCAACCGCGGCTCCAGCGCCGCCCACTGGTCGCCCGCGGGATCGTCCGGCGGATCATGGGCCGGGCGAGGGCCGGACCAGGGCGAGGGCCGGCCAGCGGGCTAATCGTTTGACCGCCCCCGGCAGGCAGTGCTGGAGTCGGCATGTGGACAGCATCCCCGCCAACCGGCGGTTCTGGAACCAGATCAGCAGCGCCTACCAGCAGGAGCACGATCCCCAGATCGGAGCCGCACCCCGGCTGTGGGGCATGTATTCCATCCCCGACGCGCACCTGCACGCCCTGGGCGACGTCACCGGCAAGCGCGTCCTCGAACTCGGCTGCGGCGCCGGTCAGTGGTCCAGGGCGCTCGCCGCCGAGGGCGCCATCGTGGTCGGGTTCGACCTGTCCGAAGCCCAACTGGTCTCAGCGGCCCGCTCGATGGGAACGGCCCGTTACCCGCTCGTGCAAGGCGCCGCCGAGCAACTCCCTTTCGCCGCCGACAGCTTCGACCTGGTGTTCTGTGACTTCGGTGGGCTCAGCTGGGCGCCCCCGCGCCTGGCCGTCCCGCAGGCCGCCCGTGTCTTGCGCCCGGGCGGGCGCCTGGTGTTCAACGTCGCCAGCCCCTGGTTCGAAGCCTGTTACGACGAAGCCGCCGACCGCGTGACGACGACGCTGCAGCAGGACTACTTCGGGCTGAACACCATCGCCGAAGACGACGGCGCGACCAGCTATCAGCTCACCTACGGCGACTGGGTCAGGGTCCTGCGCGGCGCGGGGCTCATCATCGACGACCTCATCGAGCCGCGGCCCGAACGCGGAACACCCAACGGCTACAACGAAACCGACCCACCCGACTGGGCACACCGCTGGCCTGCGGAACTGCTCTGGGTGACCCACAAACCGGGCGCTCCCATCTAGTCGTGTCCGGGGTCCTGCGGAGTCGTGGGGTGGCTCGGCGGGCTCCTGTGTCCGGTGGTGGTGCGCAGCAGGAGCAGGGCGGTGTCGTCCGTGTGCCGGCCGGTGGGCCAGGCGCGGCGGATGAGCTGGTCGATGAGGCGGTCGACGTCCTCGTCGCAGTGGCGGGCGAGGTGCTCGGCGAGGCGGGCGGCGGTCTGGTCGGGGTCTGTGCCTGGCACCTCCACGAGTCCGTCGGTGTAGAACGCCAGAGTGCTTTCCGGCGGGAGGGCGAGGTCGGTCACGGGGTAGTCCGTCCCCGTGTCGATGCCGAGCAGCGGGGCGGGGTCGAGCCCGACGACCAGGCCCTCCTGTCCCGACCGGTGCAGGAGGGGCGGTGGATGGCCGGCGCTGGCCAGGGTGGCCCGCTCGTGAGCGAGGTCGATCCGGGCGTACAGGCAGGAGACGAGGAGGTCGGTGCCCAGACCCATCAGGACGCGGTTGGTGTGGGCCAGGACCTGGTCCGGCGGGGCGCCGGCGGTGGCGCGGATGGCGGTGCGCACCTGGCCCATCAAAGCGGCTGCGGCAACGTTGTGGCCTTGGACGTCACCGATCACGGCGGCGACCGTGGTGCCGCCCAGGCGGATGACGTCGTAGAAGTCGCCGCCGATGTCCATGCCGCGGCTGGCGGGCAGGTAGCGGGCGGCCAGCGTGAGGCCGGGTACGGCCGGGAGGCTGTGCGGCAGGAGCGTTTCCTGGAGGCCCAGGGCGACGTCGTGAGCGGTGTCGTAGAGCCGGGCGCGGTCCAGCGCCTGGGCGATCAGGCCGGCGAGGGACGTGAGGACGGCGCGCTCGTCGGCGGTGAACGCGTGCGGCCGGTCGTAGGAGAGGATGCAGCACCCTACGGGCCGACCGGAGATCAGCAGCGGCAGGAAGGCCCAGGCGCGTTTGCCGCTGATCAGTGGCGCATGGGGGAACTCGCGCGCCATCTCCTCGACGCTGCCGAAGAACGACGGGACACCGGTGGCCAGCACGTGCCCGGCGGGGGTGATGTGGGTGTCCATGGGCAGGCCGTCGAGGCGTTCGATGGTGTGCGGGTCGTAACCGTGCCAGCCGGTGATCTTCAGCCGGCCGGCCTCGGCCGCGGAGAGGACCAGTCCGTCCGCGCCGAAGGCGGGCAGGACCTGCCCGGCGACCAGTTCGACGACGTCGCTGACGGCCACGGTCTCGGTCAGGGCGGACGCCAGATGCAGGAGCTGGTAGAGGCGACCGCTGTGAGCGGTCGGGGACGGGGCGGACGCGGAGCGGTCAGATGCAGGGTCGGCAGACGCAGGGCGGTCGGACGCGGGGTCGGCAGACGCAGGGCCGGCAGGCGCATGGTGGCCGGACGCGGGGGCGACAGGCGCAGGGTGGTCGGACGCGCGGCGGGCGTCGGCGGGGACGTGACCGGAGGCATCGGGGCCGTTGACGGGGCCGCTACCGGCGCCGGACCCGGATACGGCTCCGGGCCCCGAGCCGGGGTGGCCTGGGCCTGGCACGGATCGGGGCCCAGGGCCAGGTACGGAGGTGATGCGGGCGCTGATGCCGCTGGCGTCCGGATAGAGCTGGAAGCGGAGCCGGCGGTCCGGAGGGTGCGGGGTGGTGAACTCGACGTACTCCCGGCTGATGACGGCGGTGCGGTAGTGGTCCTCGACAGCGGGCTGGTCCAGCCAGGGCAGGGACTGCCAGGGCCGGGTCCCCAGCAGCCGGTCCGCGGTCCGGCCCAGCAGGGCGGCCGCCGTGCCGTTCAGGAACGTGATCCTGCCCTCCAGGTCCAGGGCCAGCGTGCCCTCAGGCAGTCGCTCGGCGTAGTCCGCGGCCGCCTGCGAGGTCCGGCCCGCGTACGGGTGGGGCGACTGCTCGACGAGCGGCACCCGATGGGGCTGCTCGGGCGCCTGGGGCGGGTTCGGGGACAGGTCGAGGGCGTGTGCGATGCCCCGCGCCTCCGCGACGATGTGGCCCTGCTCGCGGCGCGTGGCCCGTTCCGGGTGGGCGGCCGGCCACAGCAGGACCAGGCCGCCCCAGCAGCGGGAGCGTCCGGGCAGCGGCGTGGCCGCGAGGGCGAAGCGGTACGGCAGGCTCGCGGCTACTCGCGGGTACGCGCGGGCCATGTCCTCCTGGGAGCCGACCCATACCAGGCGGTTCTCCCGTACGGCCTCGGTGACCGGTGCGGTGGTCGTGAGCGGAACCCGGTGCCAGGGCCAGGCCACCTCCTCCGGAAGCCCGCACAGCACCGCCAGCCGCAGGGTGTCAGTGGCCTCGTCCAGGAGGTAGATGGCTCCCGCGGAGGCGCCGGTGTGCCGCACGGTGTCGGCCAGCGCGGGACCGAGCAGCCCGCTCTCGCCGGGCTGCTCGCCTGGGCCGGATGCCTCAGCGCGCATATCAGGACCATACGCCGACGAGCCCGACCGATCGCGCTGGTCGAGGGGGCATCCGCTCCGCCGCCGGGCCGGCGCATCGATCCGGGCGGCTCGTCGCCTCGAAGCGGAGGTCGGGTGGCGAAGGCCCTCCCCCCCACACACCTCCGCTTCCTTCCGTCGCGCCGCCCGAGCTACGAGGGAGCGGAAGCGGCTGTCGGCGGCGGGGCGCACCTAGGTGGTCAGACCGCCGCGGGAGCGTCCGAGGGCATGGTCGGTCGACTGGTCGGCCGGATCCGATTTCGCCGGCCCGGCGGCGCGTGCCCTGGTGGACGTTGCGGAGCCGGTGGATCCGGTCATCCGGTCCCGCGCGCCGGCCCCCGGCTCGTAAACCGTTATCAGGGCTGACAGCAGGCCGGATATCGTCCCCGACGCAAGTCATCCAGCTACGCACGATCCCGATCGGAGTCTCTTGTACGACGACCAGATGGCCGCTGCCACCGTCGGTCTGCTTCTCTTTGCCGTCGAGGTCCTCACGCCCGTGGTGGGAGCCGTCGTAGCCGCCCTGGCGATCCGCCGACGAGGGCGTCATGCTCGCCTCGCCATGGCGGGCTGCCTGGTCATGCTGCCCGGGCCGATCGTGTCCACAATCGGATTGGCCGTGGGCCTGGCACCACTCATGCAGGCCGTCGGGACCTACATGGCCGCCCACGTGCTCACCGCGATGACGCTGCCCTTCCATTTGGTCGGCTTCGGACTCATCCTCGCCGGGGCGATCTCCGCCCCGACGCAGCCCTCCGGGTCGGCCCCGCAATCTCCCCCTGCTCCGGCAGTCGAAGCCAGGCCGAACTGACGGACACCCGACCCGCGCCTTCCGCACCTTCCGTACCCTGCCGCTCCGGACCGGGAGGGGCGCGCTGTCGCTGATCGGAGCGCGGCCACGCGGTACACGAGCATGCCAACGCACACCCTCAGGTCACTTCGCGGCAGAGCCGGGCCGTCTGCGCGCCCAGGCGTTCGGCGAGCCGCTCGACGATCGACTCCTTCGAGCGACCGGTGAAGCGGTCGGCCACCTCGTCGGGCCGGAAGCGGTCAGCCCATCGGCGGGTGCGGTGATCACTTCTGATCCGTCGTCAGCGGTGAGAGCGGCCGCTCGAAGAAGGTCTCGAGCACGACCGTCGCCTGCGTTCCGCTGACGCCCTCGATGGCGTAGATCCGCCGCAGTACGTCTTGCAGTTGCTCGGTGGTCGCGGTCCTGACCTTCACCAGTACCGAAGCGCTTCCGGCGATGACGTGCGCCTCCAGGATCTCGGGCAGTGCGGCGAAGTCCTGCGCCGAATCGCCCATCCAGGACGTCGAGTCGACCATCACGTACGCCAGAACGGCGCTGCCGACGGCGGCTGGGTCCACCTCGGCCGTCGTGCGCCGGATGACGCCGCGCTCCCGCAGCTTCCGCACCCGCTCGTGGGCGGCGCCGGCGGACAGGCCGACGGCCTGACCGAGCGCGGCGTAGGACTGGGTGGCGTCCTGCTGGAGCTGCGCCAGCAGTGCGCGATCGATGTGATCCACAACTCTCCGTTCGGAATCAACTAGCCATAGCAGTATGGCATCTTGCAGCATGCGACTTAGGCCGATTCTCATTCGGCACGTGACAGGTTTCGCGAGAGGTGGATCCGATGAGCGGCGAGCGCCGGGGTCTGTACGAGATGCTTGACGACCGGTTCCGGACCGGCAGGTGCATGAACGGGGACGAGGCGCTGGAGGTCCTGTACACCGGCTGCCGCTGGGCGGAAGGGCCCGTGTATCTGCCCGCCTGGCGCCAGGTGATCTGGAGCGACATTCCCAACGACCGGATGCTGCGGTGGGACGAGGAGACCGGCTCGGTGAGCATCTTCCGCCGATCCGCCGGGCACACCAACGGCAACACCCTTGACCGTGAAGGCCGGTTGATCACCTGCGAGCAGGGCAACCGCCGGGTGACCCGTACCGAACACGACGGCACCCTCACCGTGCTGGCCGACCGCTGGCAGGGCAAGCGCCTTAACAGCCCGAACGACGCGGCCGTGAAGTCCGACGGCTCGATCTGGTTCTCGGACCCCGACTTCGGCATCACCAGTGACTACGAGGGATACCGCGCGCAGAGCGAGATCGGAGCCAACAACGTCTACCGGATCGACCCGGCCACGGGCGAAGTGCGGCTGGTCGCGGACTGCTTCGGCGCACCGAACGGGTTGGTCTTCTCCGCCGACGAGCGGCAGCTGTTCGTCTCCGACACGCGGGCGGGCTTCATCCGGGTCTTCGACGTACGCGACGACGGCACCTTGTCCGACGGCAAGGTCTTCGCCGAGGCCGGCGCCCGCGAGAGGGCCCGCTTCGACAACCTCCGCTTCGACGACGGCGGCCGGCTCTGGGTCGCCGCCATGGACGACGGGGTGCACTGTTACGACCCCGACGGCACCCTGATCGGCCGCCTCGACGTCCCTGAGGCGGTCGCCAACATCTCCTGGGGCGGCGCCAAGCGCAACCGCCTCTTCATCGCCGCCGAGACCAGTCTGTACTCGGTGGTCATGGGAGTGACCGGCACGCACCCGACGGGACCGGGACGACGACCCTGGCTGTAGACGGCACCTCGGCCACCTCGGCGAGCCGCTCGGAGCGACGGCGCCTCATCCCGCACCGCCGCGAGGGCATCCAGGAGGCATGCGCACGGCATCGGCTGCCCTCACCACCCACCCGGCCCTGGCCCGGCCCCGGGGAAGGGGAATGGGTCGGGGTCGGCGCCGGCGGTGATGGCCCTCGGCGGGGGCCAGCCGCGGACGATGAAGACGTGCTGGGCCCCGGTCACGTGCAGCAGGCGCGCGACCGGGCGGCTCAGTGCGGTCAGTATGAGGGTCTTTCCGGCCTTGCGTGCCAGCCGGTTCAGGCCCTCCAGGACGTGCAGGCCCTGACTGTCGAAGAAGGTGACGGCGGACAGGTCGACGTCGAGACCGCGGCTGCTGGATTCGAGTGCCGCGGCGAGGTCACGGCGCAGGCCGGCCGCGTTGTCCATGTCGATCTCGCCGCTCAGATGGGCCACCACCCGCAGCGGCCCGGGTTCGACGACCACGGCGACGACGGACGGCCGCAGGGCGCCGTTGATGTGCGCCGCCCCAGCGGGGAGCGGGCGGCCGAAGTCAGGGGTCATGGCCTTACTCCCTTCAGACCCCGAAGCGCGGGGAAGAAGGCCTGGTCGGGCACTCGCGCGGTGAGCTCGGGTCCCTCGAAGATCAGCCGTGCGGGTCGCGTCCACTGTGATCACCATCCGGATGCTCGGCCGCCCCGGCAGGTGGGGCGAGGTCGACCAGCAGGTGCAGTAGGTCCGTGATCTCGTGATGACCCTCGGCCGGATGGCGGAAGAGGGTCCCCGGCGTGACCTCGTAGTGGTTACGGCGACCGTGGCGCACCCGGGTGAGGTATCCCGCGCTGTCCAGGTCCGTGACGATCGCCTGGGCCGCCCGCTCCGTGATCCGGCAGCTCTCCGCCAGGTCACGCAGCCGGATCTCCGAGTCACGCAGGATCATGGCGAGGATCCGGGCGTGGTTCGTGACGAACGTCCAGCTACTCCGAGACACCGTCGACTCCATGTCCGAAATTATATGATTTGAGATACTTGTTCCGCCAGACCGGAATTCGGAATCCGGAATTGGAAGCGGGGCTTCCGAGTCGCGGCTCTCGGAGCGTGGCACGATGGCGGCATGCTGATCCGAAAGGCGGATGCCGCGTAGGCGTCCCAAGGGGCTGCGCGCGGAGCGTTGGCGGCCCAGACGAGGTATCCCGGTTCGCCGTATCCGCGGAGTCTCCGCGGCGACTCGCGTAGCGATCCGAAGGCTGGAAGAAGAGCGTCTGTGGCCAGGTGCCGTGGCCGCCGCCCTGGCCGAATGCCGGTGGTACCTGGGGCAACCGGGGCGCGTTCTGCCGGATCCGGTGATGGCCTGCGAGTGCTGCGATCCTCTGGTGGCGCGAGACCGCCTGGAGGACGTGCTGTTGTGGCTCCCCGGTGGCGCTCGGACCGACCTCGGCAGGCTCGTTGCCAGGCTGGACGCCGAGTTCGACCGCAGGGCCGTCTCTCTCGGTTCGCACCTCCGGCTGGCCACGCCGTTCAGCGCGTACGGATATTGGCGTCGGCGATTCATGGAGATCTGAGGGAAGCGGCTCCTCGCCGCTCGACGCGCGCCGCTTCGGGCGGCGCACTCCGAGAGGCCGACCTCTCCCCTCCAGCACCGTCAGGCGCACTGCCCGCTAGTCACACCTGCCCGCTAGGCCGTGTATCGAAAGTGGATCTTGGGCTGTGGATGATCACGGTTCATGGGTCGGGGAGATCTCACGGACGAGCAGTGGGCGGTGCTGGAGCCGCTACTGCCGAAGGGGACGAAGGCGAGGCGGCCGCCCGTCTGGCCTCGGCGGCGGTTGATCGACGGCATACGGCTCCGGGTCCGTACCAGTGTTCCGTGGCGGGACGTGCCCGTCGAGTACGGGCCGTGGGGCCGGGTATATGACCTGTTCCGCCGGTGGCAGCGGAACGGAACCTGGCACCGGATCCTCACCCGGCTGCAACCCAGGCCGATGCCAAGGGTGCGATCGTGTGGGACCTGAGCGTCGACTCCACTGTGTGCCGCGCCCATCAGCATGCGGCCGGGGCCCGCAAGCAGGGTGACCTGCAAAAGGAGCCGCCGGGTGGCGTGTTCACCGAGCCCGGAGATCACGGGCTCGGACGTTCACGCGGCGGGTTCACCACCAAGTTGCACCTAGCCGTTGAGCAGGGGTAAAAGCCCGTGTCGATTGTGATCACGGCCGGTCAGTGCGGGGACTCGCCTCAGTTCGAGCCCGTGCTGGAGAAGGTCCGCGTGCCCCGCATCGGTCGGGGTCGGCCACGCGTCCGCCCCGATCGCGTGCGGGCGGACAAAGCGTATGCCTCCCGCAAGAACCGTGCCTACCTGCGTCGCCGGGGGATCCGCTGCACCATCCCCGACAAGGCTGACCAGGCACGCAACCGGCACAAGCTCGGCTCCCGTGGCGGCCGGCCTCCGCGTTTCGACCCGGTCGACTACCGCGAGCGCCATGCGGTCGAGTGCGGGATCAACCGGCTCAACAGACACCGGGCGGTCGCCACCCGATTCGACAAGCTCGCCGTTCGCTTCGAAACCACCGTCCTTGTCCCCGCGATCGGAGAATGGCTGTGACGGACGGAGCTGCCGGTACTGCCTGCTCGCGTCCGCCATACCCTCGCGGCGATCACAGCCAGCCGGCCCAGCCGAAAGTCAAGAGGTAAGCGCGCTTGACTGCGGCCCACCCGCGGCGATCGCCACCGGCAACCGCGATAAGGGCGGCGGCGAACCAGAATGCAACCGCTCCACCAACGATCAGAGCCCACGCGGTGCCGCCAATGGCAGCGAACAAGACCACGATGAAGACCGTTATGACGAACCCGGCATGGGCACCACCGATGCTCACGCGGAACATCTCGCGCACGACGCGACGGTCCTCTGCGAGAACCCTCTCGTAAGCGTTCAGCTCTTGCCCCGGACCGTCCTGCTTCCCCTTATCCCGCTCCACAAGCCCCCCTCAACACACCCTGGCCAAGCCGAGTCCGGCAATCCCATGGACGCTCCAGCCCGCCACAACGTTGCCTCTCAGCAACTTTCGACACAGGGTCTAGTAGCACCTGCCTCCCGGTTGCCCCGCGCGCCAGTCGCACATTCCTGCCTTGAGGTCACCGCGGTCGCGTCCGAAGTCGATCTGCCGAGCAGCAGGCGCGACTCCCATAGCATGTGCACATCATGATCAATATCCGGCACAGTCTCGACGAAAGCAACTGATGCACCTCAAGCGCATGCGCACCGGCCTCGCCGCCCTCACCGCGGTCACTGCTCTCTCCGCGCTCACCGCCTGCCAGGACAGCTCCCCCGACCGTACGACCGCAGCGGACTCACCGACGTCCATGACCGACAAGGGTGCTGACGCCTCCTCACTGGAGGAGGCGCAGAACTACGTCCGGCGGTACGCCTCATGCGAAAAGATGGGCACCGACCCGAACGACCATCGACTGCCGCTCGTCGATCTCACGACCGTCGGCAAGTGGTCGGTGACCGAACGAGGAGTGTGCAGCGACCGCGTCGAGCGCGGCGAGATCGTCTTCTACATGGCCTCCGACATGAAGGCCTTCCAGGAGGGGTACAAGCAGCGCGTCATGGCGAAGATCGCCGCCGGCGACGCCACTTACGGCCTCTTCAGCCGTGTGTTCGTCGGCAAGAACTTCGCGGTCACGCCTACGGAGACCAAGACCGCGCTTAAGCTGTCCCGCTCGGAGCTGCGCATCCTCACTTGCAACCCGACGGCGACGGTTCCCGAGGGGTACAAGCGGGAGAAGGCACTCGTCGACGGCTGCGTGCTGAGCGACTTCGTCGCGAGCGCGAAGGGCGACGGCAGCCCGAACTTCGAGACGCCGCAGGATCCGGCCGCGGGCGGCTCCGCGTCCGAGAAGCCGGGTCAGCCGGCCGACGGCAGTCTCGGTCTGCCGAAGGCGGGCAGCCTGGCCGAGCTGAAGGCCATGCTGCACCCGAACTACGTCGACTGCACGCAGTACTCGACCGACCCGGCCTCGCTCGCGGTCGAGTCGATCGACTACCAGCCCGTCGTCACCGGCGACCACCACGCCTGGGGCGTCGAGGAACGGGCGATCTGCGGCAATCCCGGCGGTGCCCAGCGCGCCCATGATCTCAACTGGCTGAATGTGGTTAGCGATATGACGGTCCTTCAGTTGCGCGCCAAGGCGGCCCAGCAGGAGGACCTCAAGGACGACGGTCGCGTCCGGGCCACCGCGAGCAAGCTGCTCGTGGGCCAGAACATCGCGGTGGAGACGAACGACCAGTCCGTCCGCCACGGCCTGTACCAGCTCCAGTTCCTCTACCTGAACTGCGAGCCTGGCTTCTCCGCACCGGCCGGCTACCGCGTGGAGAAGGCCGCCGTCGCCGGCTGCGTCCTGACCAATTACGAGCCGGGCGCCAACTGACGAGCGGCGCGTCGCCGGTCCCTGCGACGGGGTGGTTCAGATGCCGTGCTGGACGACCCCTCGCGTGGAGAAGGTGACGGGATCACCGCCGGTGAAGTCGCCCGGCGGGATCCCGGGGTGGTGTCCTTCGGTGGTGACGGCGGGTTCCGCGCTGGGGCCGAGGGCGAGGCGGGAGACGATGCGGTAGCGGTCGCCGCGGTAGAGGGAGTGGACGTACTCCACCGGGCGGTCGCGGACGTCCGTGGTGAGGCGTTCGAAGAGCAGCGCCGGGGAGAACTCCGGGACGTCGAGCAGGTCCGCTTCGGCCCGGGTGACCACGGTCGGCTCGATGGACTGCACCGCTTCGCTGACCTGGATGCCGTGCAGGTCACGGAGGTGCTCGTACAGGTCGCCCTCCTCCAGTTCCTCACTGGTCAGGTCGGGTACCAGGTCGGCCCTGATGTGCAGGTGCTCGATGGCCATGGGCGCGCCGTCGACCAGCCGGAGGCGGGCGACGTAGCGGATCTCCGCCGCCGGCGAGATCCGCAGCCTGCGCCCCACGCGCGCGCCCGCGGGCAGCGTGCGAAGCTCCAGCAGTCTGCTGGTCCACACACCGCCCGCCTGCGGGAGGCTGAAGGCGTTGCGGTCCGAGACCAGTTCCTGGGTGATCTTCTCCGCGGCCACGAACATGCCGCGGCCGTGCTCGCGGACCAGCAGTCCCGCCACGACGAGTTCGTCGACCGCGGCGCGCAGGGTCGGGCGGGAGACCCCGAGTTCCGCGCACAGGACGCGCTCGGAAGGAATGGCGTCACCGGGGCGCCGCGCCTCGATGAGTTCGAGGATCGCCTCCCGGACCCGTTCGCGCTTGAGCATCGCCCCGGAGGCGGCGGTGTCGATCTCCAATGGGAGCCCTCGTTCGTCTGGGGACAGTCACTGGTCATCTTCAGTGGTTCGCTGGTCAGGTCAGTCTAAGCGGTGAGACGCGCGGCCATCCAGCCCCTTGATCGCGACCCTTCGCCAAATCCCCGTCATTCCGGCGGGGTTGACGGCGCCAGTGGTCCATGCCACCTTCATCCCCGCACCAACTGGTAAGCCCTCTACGACCAACTGGTCAAGCCGAGATGTCGTGCGCTGCTCCGTCTCCCGTCCCCCGTCTCCCGCCTCCCGTCCCCTCGCTCCTTCTCCAGGCTCCTCAGAGGTGAAGCACCGTTCCCTGGCCTTATCGGCCCCGACCAACCCTCGAACGCTGACGGTTGGCCGCTGACCGCGCCCGCCCGCCGCAGAACCGTCGCCCCCGCCCCATCGACGCCGAACCGTAGAGCCGCACAACAGCCGACCGCGCCCGCAGCCCGCCGACCGCCGGAGACACATCCCGTGGACATGCCACGCCCCGAGCTCTCCCTGGTACCCCGCCCCCGCACCATGCTCCGGCGTCCCGGACACTTCCGCGTCGACGCCACCACCCGCCTCCGTGTGACGCCGGGCGCCGAGACCGCCGCGCGCCTGCTGCGCGACTATCTGACGCCGCCCACCGGGCTGCGCCTGGAGCACTCCGACGAAGGGGCGTTCGTCCTGGCCGTCGACCCCACGCTCAGCGGCCTGGGCGACGAGGGGTACGGGCTGACCGTCGGTCCGTACGGGGTGCCCACAAGCTCAACGTCCTCCAGCTCCACCTCACCGACGACCACGGCTGACGCATGCCGGTGGCCGCCTGTCCCCCGGCTCACCGAAATCGGCGGCCACCGCGCCGAGTCGATGGTCGGACCGGCGGGATGCGACCGCTTCGACGGGCGTCCGCGCGGCGGTTCGCATGGACGTCTTTCCCTCCCCGTACGTCCACATCGGCCACCTACCTCGACTACCCCGCACACCGCGAGAGTCACCGAAAGGAACAAGGATGAGCACTCGCCCCACCGGCCGCCGATCCCGCGCTGTCCTCGCCCTGACCGCGCTGACGGGAAGCGCCGCCCTGGCCACCCTGCCCGTCACGACCGCCTCCGCGAGCGCCGACGGAGTCGCCGTGCAGTACCGCACCAGCGCCTCGGGAGCCACGGCGGACCAGAGCGAGCCCTGGTTCAAGGTACGGAACACCGGCTCCTCCACGATCCAGCTCAGCCAGGTCAAGGTCCGCTACTACTTCAAGGCCGACTCCCCCACCGCCACCTACCGCTTCGCCTGCTCCTGGGCCGTCCGCGGCTGTGCGGCGATCACCGGCACCTTCGGGACGCCGGCCCATCCCACCGCCACCGCCGACCGCTATCTGGAGGTCGGCTTCACGCCGGCCGCCGGCTCGCTGGCGCCTGGTGCCGACACCGGCGACATGCAGCTGCGCTTCTACGAGTCGAACTGGCAGACACTCCGGCAGAGTGACGACTACTCCTTCGGGGCCACCCAGACCGCGTACGCCGACTGGTCCAAGGTCACCGCCCAGGTCGCCAGCACCACCGTGTGGGGCACCGCCCCCGAAGGCAACGACCCGACCGACCCCACGGATCCGACCGACCCCACCGACCCGACCGACCCGCCCGGCGGCGGCCAGACGCTCTTCGACGACTTCACCTACTCCTCTCACACCGACCCGGCCCTATCGGCGCACGGCTGGAGCGTCCGCTCGAACTCCGGCGGACCCGGTGTGCCCGGAGCCACATGGGACCCGTCCAAGGTCACCTTCGTCAGCCAGTCCGGGAACACGGTGATGAACCTGGAGACCTCCACCGCCGGCACCGGCGAGTCCACCCGGCACACCGAAGTCCTCACGAAAGCCGTGAAGTTCAGGAACGGTACCTACGCCGCCCGCGTCAGGTTCTCCGACGCCCCCAGGTCCGGCCCCGACGGCGACCGTCTCGTGCAGACCTTCTTCACCATCAACGACCTCAAGGCGCCGATGGCGGACGACTACGCCGAGTACGACTTCGAGTACCTGCCCAACGGAGGCTGGGGCGAGCCGGCCGACATCCTCTACACGACCTCGTGGGAGACCTACAACCCCGACCCCTGGCAGGCGGTCAACCAGCACAGCGAGAGCCGGCAGAGCTTCGCCGGCTGGCACGACCTGGTCGTGACCATCGACAACAGCGCGATCAGGTACTACGTCGACGGTCAGCTCTTCGGTACCCATGACGCCGCGTACCTGCCGGAGCGGCCGATGTCGATCAACTTCAACCAGTGGCTCATCGACCTCAACGGCCAGACGTCGACCACGCCGCGCGCGTACGACCAGCAGGTCGACTACGTCCTGCACGTCAAGGACCAGGTCCTCACCCCGGCCCAGGTGGCCGCGAAGATCGCCGCCTACCGGGGCGCGGGCACGACGTTCGTCGACGAGGTCCCGTCAAGCTGATCGTGACGTGAACGGACGCGCGGCAGCCCGCCCCCGGCCCCGCCCTCCTCGGAAGCGGGGCCGGGGATAGCCCCGTGCCGGGACGGCCTTTCGGCCGGGTGACGACGGGCTGGTCCCGCGCCGGAGCGCCGGACCGGCCCCTGGCTTCCGCCCAGGAAGTACGCGGTGACGGCATGGCGCTCTCGCCCGGACATGACCCGAGAGGGCCGGATGAGGTACGAAGTGCTGCGTGAATGATCAGTCCATCGGTGCGGCCACCAGCGCGACCATCCGCGTCTTCATCGCCCTCGCCCCGCCCGACCACGCGAAGGACGAGCTGGCGCGGCAGCTCCGCCCCGCCGTCGACACGTACCCCGACCTGCGCTGGAACCGTATCGAGGACTGGCACATCACCCTGGCGTTCCTCGGCGAGCTGCCGGTCACGGCGGTGCCACCGCTGCGCGCCGCGCTGGCGCGCCTCGCCGCGGGCCGCGGGCCGCTGGAGCTGGCTCTGCGGGGGGCCGGTCACTTCGACGAGCGGGTGGTGTGGAGCGGCGTCGAGGGCGACCTGGAAGGACTGCACCTGCTGACGTCCGACGTACGGGCCGTGGTCAAGGACTGCGGCATCCCGTACGTGGACCGGCCGCTGCGTCCGCATCTGACCCTGGCCAGGGCTCGGCGGGGCGACGCGACGTCCGTCACACGGCTTGCCGCGGACCTGGCGGGATTCTCCGGCCGCGGGTGGCCGACGGAGCGGCTGCACCTGGTCGGCAGCAACTTCGGGCGCGGTCCGGGACCGATCCGCTACCAGGACATCGAGTCCTGGCCGTTCGAAGGGCGCTGAGTCCGCTCCGGCGGCCGGCCGGACGCACCAGCACTGGTGCCGCGCCAGAGGTGAGTCGTGTCTCATCCGGACGGGCTTGCTATGCAACAAGGTGCATAGCAAGATCGGGGGCATGGCGCTCGACCACGCGATCCTCGTGTCCCTGCTCGAGAAGCCCGGATCCGGATATGAGCTGGCCCGGCGCTTCGAGCGGTCCATCGGGTATTTCTGGACCGCCACCCACCAGCAGATCTACCGCGTGCTCAAGCGCATGGAGGCCGACGGCTGGGTCGACGTCCGCGACGTGCCGCAGTTCGGACGGCCGGACAAGAAGGAGTACTCCGTCGCCGCCGCCGGACGGGACGCGCTCTCCGCGTGGCTGGGCGCGCCGATCGAGCCCGAGAGCGTACGGCACGATCTCGCCGTGAAGATCCGGGGCGCCGCCTTCGACGACCCCGCCTCCCTCATCGATGAGGTCGAACGGCACCGGCAGGCACACCAGGACCGCCTCGCCCACTACCTCGCGGGCGAGGCACGCGACTTCGGAGCACCGCCGGTCGCGGACGACGGCCCTCCCGACGCCGAACGCGAGCTCCAGCACGTCGTGCTGCGCGGTGGCATCGCGTACGAGCGGATGATGATCGACTGGCTCGACGACGTCCTCTCCACCCTCGCCCGGTTCGGACCGGGCCCTGAGCCCGGGCACGAGTCCGGGCACGAGGTCGGGGACGAGCTCGGAGACGGATCCGAGGTCGGCACGGAGCCCACGGCCCCAAGCACTGAGCCTGCGGCCCCAAATACCGAGCCTGCGACCCCAAGCGCCAAGCACGAGCACTGACCACGAGCGCCCCCAAGGCCGAACCCAGCCGCCGGAGCGAGGGCCCTGGCCCCGGACCCCGAACCCGGGCGCCGGCCGTGGCGGCCCGGACCGAGGCCGCCGGGCTCGGGCGACGCACCCAGGCGCCCAACCCGGGCGCCGAACCCGGGCAATGCACGGCTGGAACCGAACCCCCGGGGCGCCGAACCCACCTCCAGCATCACCACCCTCATCCCGATCCGGAAAGGCGGACGTCATGGCCGACCCGCTGCTGTTCAACCCGCACACCTACGACCCGGCGCACTTCGACCCGGAGACGCGCCGGCTCCTGCGCGCCACCGTCGACTGGTTCGAAGCGCGCGGCAAGCGCCGGATCATCGAGGACTACCGGACCCGGGCCTGGCTCGGCGACTTCCTCGCCTTCGCCGCCGAGGAAGGCCTCTTCGCGACCTTCCTCACGCCCGCCTCCGCCGCCGGGGAGTCGGAGGGTGACAAGCGCTGGGACACCGCCCGCATCGCCGCCCTCAACGAGATCCTCGGCTTCTACGGCCTCGACTACTGGTACGCCTGGCAGGTCACCATCCTCGGGCTCGGGCCGGTCTGGCAGAGCGACAACGCGGCCGCCCGCGCCCGCGCCGCCGAACTCCTCTCCCAGGGAGAGGTGTTCGCCTTCGGGCTCTCCGAGAAGTCGCACGGTGCCGACATCTACTCCACCGACATGCTCCTGGAACCGGACGGCACCGGCGGCTTCCGCGCCACCGGCTCCAAGTACTACATCGGCAACGGCAACGCGGCCGGCCTCGTCTCCGTCTTCGGCCGCCGCACCGACGTCGAAGGCCCCGACGGCTACGTCTTCTTCGCCGCCGACAGCCGCCACCCGGCCTACCACCTCGTCAAGAACGTCGTCGACTCCTCGAAGTTCGTCAGCGAGTTCCACCTCGAGGACTACCCCGTCGCCGCCGAGGACGTGCTGCACACCGGTCGCGCCGCCTTCGACGCCGCCCTCAACACCGTCAACGTCGGCAAGTTCAACCTCTGCACCGCCTCGATCGGCATCTGCGAGCACGCGATGTACGAGGCCGTCACCCATGCGCAGAACCGCATCCTGTACGGCCGGCCGGTCACCGCCTTCCCGCACGTGCGGCGGGAGCTGACCGACGCGTACGTCCGGCTCGTCGGCATGAAGGCGTTCAGCGACCGCGCCGTCGACTACTTCCGGACCGCGGGGCCCGACGACCGCCGCTACCTCCTCTTCAACCCGATGACGAAGATGAAGGTGACGACGGAGGGCGAGAAGGTCATCGACCTGATGTGGGACGTCATCGCCGCCAAGGGCTTCGAGAAGGACAACTACTTCGCCCAGGCGGCCGTGGAGATCCGCGGACTGCCCAAGCTCGAGGGCACGGTCCACGTCAACCTCGCCCTGATCCTCAAGTTCATGCGCAACCACCTGCTCGACCCGGTCGCGTACGAGCCCGTCCCCACCCGTCTCGACGCGGCCGACGACGACTTCCTCTTCCGGCAGGGCCCGGCCCGCGGCCTCGGCTCCGTCCGCTTCCACGACTGGCGGCCGGCCTTCGACGCGTACGCGCACCTGGCGAACGTGAGCCGCTTCCGCGAACAGGCCGACGCGCTCTGCGAGTTCGTGCTCAAGGCCGCTCCGGACGAGGAGCAGAGCCGCGACCTGGACCTGCTCCTCGCCGTCGGCCAGCTCTTCGCGCTCGTCGTCCACGGTCAGCTGGTCCTGGAGCAGGCCGCGCTCACCGGCCTCGACGAGGACGTGCTCGACGAGCTCTTCGCCGTCCTCGTACGGGACTTCTCGGCGTACGCCGTCGAGCTGCACGGCAAGGACTCCGCGACCGAGCAGCAGCAGCTCTGGGCGCTCGGCGCCGTCCGACGGCCCGTGGTCGACGAGGCGCGCTCGGCGCGCGTGTGGCAGCGGGTCGAAGCCCTTTCGGGGACGTACGAGATGGCTCCCTGAGCCACCCCAGGCCCGGCGCCCCGCTGCGGCACGCTGAGCTGCGGGGCGCTGAGCTGCGGGCTCGTCGCTGAGGGCCGGCGGCACGGCGGGGATGGGCGTCGCGGCCGGACCGGGCGTCGCGGCCGGACCGGGCGCCTCGGCCGGACCGGGCGCCTCGGCCGGACCGGGCGCCTCGGCGGGCTCGACGTCGCAGGCCGGCGCCAGGGCGGGGCTCGGCGTCGCCGCGGGCTCGGCGCCGACCGGGCGGGTGCCTGAGCAGCCGTCGTATGGTCCTGACATGCAGCGCAGCGATGTCAGGCGGGACGACGGCACATGGGTCGGGCTGTCCCTGGACGTACGGGGCCGGCCCCGGCCCGGGCTGTGCGTGTTCAGTGCCGGATCGCGACTGCTGATCTCCCAGCAGTCGCGGCCCGTGCTGCTCGCCGTCGTCGACGAGCAGCTCGACGGCGTGGATTTCTGGCGCACGGAGGAGTACCGCTCCTTCGTCCCGCCGTTGCGCGCCGATGTGGCGCGCGCCCTGGCCGGCAGCCGTCAGCGGTGGGCGCATCGCTTCGCGCAGTACCTGGCCGACTCGCCGGAGAGCCCGTTGCACGAGGGCCGATGGCTGCTCTCGTGCGAGAGCCCGCTCCAGCACTGGCGCCACGCCGGCGAATCTCATGCCGAGTACTGGGGCTCGATGCTGGTCGACGGCCATCCCGAGGGCTACCTCGACTGGTTCTTCCATGCCACTTCGTGGGAGGTCCTGCCGCTGCGGCCCATGCCAGGCGCCCAGGACAGCCGGGTCAAGGCGTACCGCAAGCAGGCCCGTGAAGGGACGCTCCCACCCGTTCTCCTGTGGTGGGTGAGCGGCCTGGACTGTCATCTGATTCTGGACGGTCACGCGCGGCTCGCCGCGGCGGTCGCCGAATCCGTCGAGCCCCCGTTGCTGCAGTTGCACCGCACGGTGCCGCGCGACGTCCTGGCCGAGCGGACCGACGAGGCCGTGGCCTCCTACGAAGGCGAACTGGCGCGCTTCGCGCGGCTCCGGGCCGTCCACGGCCCCACCGTGCCGGACGGCGCCGACACCGCCGGCCCCCAGCTCGCCCGCCTGCTCCACGACCTGAACACCGTGGCGCAGCCGACCTGGGCCTGGCCCCTGCCCGGCGGGGAGGACCAGTGGCGTCGTACCGCTCGCGAGGTGACGGCCGACCGGGAATGGCCCCCCTCCTGAGCGTCCTCCGTGCGCGCACGGTCGTGCCGGCTGGGCGGCGTGGCTGGTCGGCGTGGCTGGTCGGAGAGGAGCGCTCTACGGCCAGATGGCGCACGGATCGCGCGCCGGAGCAGCGGGCGTGGGCGGGGTGGCCGATGCTGGGCGTCGGACCGCCTGTCGCACCTGCGGGCGTTCATCGCCGCACCTGAGGAGGCAAGACGTGCCCGTTTCCGCCCTCGGAGCCCGCACTCGTCGGCGTGTCGTCCGGCGAGCGGTCGCCGCGGCCGTGGTGGCCGGGGCCGTGCTGACCGGTACGGCGGCGGCGCCCGGCGTCGCCGGCGGACCTCCGCCCGTCGGCCATGGCCCTCACGACGAGGCGCTTCGGCGCGCCCTGGCCGAGCTGGTCGCCGCGCCGGGCGGGCCGCCCGGAGCGATCGCCGTGCTCACCTGGGACGGCATGCGGCGGGTCTACCGGGCCGGCACGGCCGAGGTGGGGACCGGGCGCCCGCCGCGGGCCGGGGACCACATGCGCATCGCGAGTGCGGCCAAGGCGTTCAGCGGGGCGGTGGCCCTCAGTCTCGTGGACCGGCGTGCGCTGGCGCTCCACGAGACGATCGGCGAGCGGCTTCCCCACCTCCCCGTGGCCTGGCACGCGGTGACCCTGCGCCAGCTCCTCCAGCACACCAGCGGTCTTCCGGACTTCAGCCGGAGCAAGGCGTTCCAGGACATCGTCCGCGCCGATCCCCGGCACCACTTCGAGTCCCGCCGGCTGCTGGATTTCGTGGCCGACCAGGGCCTCGCCTTCACGCCGGGAAGCCGCTACGCCTATTCGAACTCGGACAACATCGCGGTCGCCCTGATGGCCGAGCAGGCCACGGGACGGCCGTACGAGTCGCTGCTGCGCGAACTGGTCTACCGGCCGCTCGGCCTTCGCGAGACCAGCCTGCCGCAGGGCTACCGGCTGCCCCGCCCGTACCTGCACGGCTACGGCACGGCCCCGGGTGAGCCGCCGGAGGACGTCAGCGAGGCGGTCAGCGCGTCCGGCGCCTGGGCCTCGGGCGGCATCGTCTCGACCCCGGCCGACCTCTCCGCCTTCATCGGCGGCTACGCGGGCCCCGGGCTGCTGACCCCGGCCACCCGCCGTGCCCAGCAGGACTTCCTGCCGGGCGGCGCCTCCGAGCCCGCCGGTCCCGGGACCAACTCGGCCGGGCTCGCGTTGTTCCGGTACGACACCCGATGCGGGACCGTCCTCGGCCACACCGGCAACACCCCTGGCTACACCCAGTTCGCCGCGGCGACTCCCGACGGCAGGCGCACGGTCACGGTCTCCGTGACCAGCCAGGTCCCGCTCGACCCGGCGCTGCTCGCCCGGCTGCGGGCGACCGAGGAGAAGTTCGTGTGTGCCTTGCTGGAGCACGGGCGGCCCTGAGGAGGGCCGGGCGCGGGCAAACGGCCGGGCGCGAAAGGGCAGCCGGGCCAGCGGGCCAGCGGGCCAGCGGGCCAGCGGGCCAGCGGGCCAGCGATAACGGCTGAAATTAGCCCGGGCTGGGGTGAACAGGCGCCTACGCGCTGGTAACTTGCGGGAGTTGATCAAGGTCGAGGCCCTTCACGGAGCCGTCGGCCCGCGCCACCCCCCAACCTAGGAACCACATTGGCAAGCCGCACCATCCGCACGATGGCCCTTCCCCTCGCCCTCTCCGCCCTCCTGCTGTCCGCCGCTCCGGCCGCCGCCGACGCTCCCACCCCGCACCTGGACGCGGTGGAACAGACCCTGCGTCAGGTCTCGCCGGGCCTGGAGGGCTCCGTCTGGGAGCGCACGGCGGGCAACCGGCTGGGCGCATCCGCTCCTGGCGCCTCGGACTGGCTGCTCCAGACGCCCGGCTGCTGGGGCGATCCCACCTGCGCCGACCGCGCGGGCTCCCGGCGCCTGCTGGAGAAGGTCCGCGAGGACATCGCGAACGCCCGGCACAGCGTGGAGATATCCACGCTGGCACCGTTCCCCAACGGCGGCTTTCAGGACGCGATCGTGGCGGGCCTGAAGGAGGCGACGCAGAAGGGCAACCGGCTCCAGGTCCGCATCCTGGTCGGCGCCGCGCCGGTCTACCACGCCAACGTGATTCCGTCCTCGTACCGCGACGAGCTGGTGAAGAAGCTCGGCCCCGCGGCGGCGAGCGTCACCCTCAACGTGGCCTCGATGACGACGTCGAAGACGGGCTTCTCCTGGAACCACTCCAAGCTGGTGGTGGTGGACGGGAGTTCGGTGATCACCGGCGGCATCAACAGCTGGAAGGACGACTACCTCGACACCTCCCACCCGGTGAACGACGTCGACCTCGCGCTGTCCGGCCCGGCGGCGGGCTCCGCCGGCCGCTACCTCGACACGCTGTGGGACTGGACGTGCCGCAACAAGAGCAGCTGGACCACCGTCTGGTTCGCCTCCTCCAACGGTGCGGGATGCATGCCCACGCTGCCCCGCCCCGCCGCCCCTGCCGACGGAGGCGACATCCCCGCTCTTGCGGTGGGCGGCCTCGGTGTCGGCATCCGGAAGAACGACCCGTCCTCGTCGTTCAAGCCCGTCCTGCCGACGGCCTCCGACACCACCTGCGGGTTCGGGGTCCACGACTACACCAACGCGGACCGCGACTACGACACGGTCAACCCGGAGGAGAGCGCCCTGCGGGCACTGGTCGCGAGCGCGACCGAGCACATCGAGATCTCACAGCAGGACCTGAACGCCACCTGCCCGCCGCTGCCCCGCTACGACATCCGGCTCTACGACACCCTCGCCGCGAAACTCGCCGCAGGCGTGAAGGTACGCATCGTCGTCAGCGACCCGGCCAACCGGGGCGCCCTCGGCAGCGACGGCTACTCGCAGATCAAGTCGCTGTCCGAGGTGAGCGACGCCCTGCGAGGCCGCCTCAAGGCCCTGACCGGTGACGAGCCGAAGGCGAGGGCCGCGATGTGCCGGAACCTCCAGCTGGCGTCCTTCCGCGCCTCGGACAAGCCGACGTGGGCGGACGGCAAGCCGTACGCCCAGCACCACAAGCTGGTCTCGGTGGACGACTCGGCCTTCTACATCGGCTCGAAGAACCTGTACCCCTCCGGCCTCCAGGACTTCGGCTACGTGATCGAAAGCCCCACCGCCGCACGCCAGCTGACGGACGGGCTGCTCGCCCCGCAGTGGAAGTACTCGCAGGCGACTGCGACGTACGACTACGAGCGCGGCGTCTGCCAGCCCTGACACCCCTCCGACACCTCGGGCCGGCCCGTACGCCGGCCCGAGGTACAAGGCCCGGCGCCCTCCACGGCTGCGACGCCGGTGGCGCGCCTGCCTGACCGCATGTCTGCTCAGGCAGGCGGATGTGGCGCCAGAAGCGCAAGATCTTCGCCGAACCCCACCACCAGCCGCCCGTCAGCCGCCATCTGGTGAGCCCGCCCGTCGACACCTCGGATGCGTGTGGCACGCTGCGACGCATGGATGGCAACGACCTGGTCAGCACACAGACGCCGCTGCGCCGCATCACCGATCCGGAGGAGGCTCTCGCGCTGCTGGAGCGTGCTGTCCCTGGACTGACCGACCTGCGGCGGCCGGCGCGGGCAGTGATCGACTGGATCGGGTTCGAGCAGGGCCTGGGCACCCCACTTCCCTCGGATTTCAAGTACCTCGCGGAGTGGTACCCGACCTTCGACATCGGTGGCTTCCTCCTGGTCCGGCTTCCTGAACCGGGCATGGAGGACAGCATTCTGCAAGGCACACGTGACACCCTCGACGTGCTCGCCCAAGCCTGGCTGGAACCCCGTCTCGGCTTCCTCACCCACCCCGCTCCCGGTGGGCTGCTCCCCTGGAGCGAGTCGTGCGACAGCGACAAGTTCATGTGGAGCACGACAGGGCCGACTCCGCAGGACTGGGTCGTCACCGTCGCTTCTCGCGGCGGGGCGTGGTGGCACTACGAAGGCGGCGCAGTCCAGTTCCTCGCGGAGTACTGCACGGGAGCCGTGGAACCCTGGGGGTTGCCGCTGCTCGATCTGGCAGTCCCCCCGAGCTGATCCGCTCGTCGGCAGCGAATGATCGCGCCAAAAGGAACGACGCCCAAAAGGCGTTTGTCCTGGCGAAGGTGTTCGTCAGGCCAATCGAGGATGATGGCTGAGTGTTGGTCAAGGTAGAGGCAGTGCAGCGGGCCCAGCAGGGGGCCATGTTCGTCCGAGTGCACTCGGCAGTGGGCACTGCCGAGGTGCTCTGGCAGGGGACGCCCCAGGCTGTGGGGCGAGACCATCACGTCGAGTGGACCGTGGATGAGGACATCGTCTGGACGGAGAACACCCGACCATGCACTGATGGAAGGCCTGAACTGCGGGAAGACGGTGGCCGCATCGTCTTTCGAGGACGGCTGAGTCTCGACGCGGACGGAGTGGCGGTCCTGGACGTGGGCGGATCGGTGATCCTGTTCGATCTTGCCGACCCGCCCCTGCCGGACGGTGTCGACGGGTCGTGGGTCGAGGTCCGCGTGGCAGCCGACAACGTCACGGTCTGGCCCTACGAGGCTTGACCGAGGTGAGCGGTCACCCGCTCGACGACCCAGCGCCCCAGGAACGTCTACTGCTTCGATCTCGTCTATGGCCGCGAGCAAAAGGCAGTGAGCGAGGCCTTCCTCCACAACTGGACCGACATCACTGATACGTGGCGGGAGGACCCACTCCGGCGCGAAATCGCCGATGCCTTCATCTGGCGGCCTCCAGCGCGCAGGACCGTCCTCCCTGGATGACCGTAACCCGCAGGCCTACACGCCCCTGCCAGGTGGCCGGGTTCACCGCCATGACCAGGCCCCGGCTGTGCCAGTCGTTGCGGAGCACGTACGGATCTGCAGATCGACGCGTGAGCCCGTGCGGCCTATCGCGCGAAGATCGAGCAGACCGTCAGAACGGCCGCGCCGATCAAGGCTTAGGGAGCAACAGCCGACCGAGAAACCGCGGAGCCGCGTCTTCAGGCGCCGACGGGGCTGCCGCTTCGGCGGTCCTCAGCAGTTCCCCGTCCTCGTCGTAGAGCTCGAGGCTGAACCGCAGGCCGAACCGGGTCACCAGCGCTGCCAGGTCCTCGAACCGGGCAGGATCGACCACTCCGTGGAGGAGCGTGTCCTCCTCCGTCGGGTCGATCTCCAGGCGGCACCAGCCGGTCTCGACCTCGTACGAGTCCCACGACATCGATCTGGAGCTCCAGCCGGAACCGACGAACCGCTCGGCCAGCGACGAGGCACTCGCGTCCTGGGCCAGGCTGCCGTACACGTTGTCGTCGAGCTCAAGCCAGACGGGATCGAGCGGCCGGCCCTCATCGGATAGGTCCACCGCTGCGCCGGCTACGCGCCGCGCCGTACGCGGGCGGCCTTGCGGGCTTCGGCCGTGCGGCGGGCCTCGGCGGACTTGCGGGACTCGTTCTTGGCGCGGCCGGGTTTTCCGGGCACGGTGCCCATGCCGCGGAAGGGGGCGTTGCCGCGGCGGTCGCGGCCCGCGCCGTCGGGGGTGACGGAGGGGGTCCTGGCTCCGGTGATGCGGCGCAGTTCGGGGTCGCCGGGGTGGGTCCTGGTGATCCTGGGGCGGATGCCCGCGTCCGTGAGGAGTCGCGCCATGTCGCGGCGCTGGTCGGGCAGGACCAGGGTGACGACGCTTCCCGAGGCCCCGGCCCGTGCCGTGCGGCCGCCGCGGTGGAGGTAGTCCTTGGGGTCGGTGGGCGGGTCGACGTTGACGACGAGGTCGAGGGCGTCGACGTGGATGCCGCGGGCCGCGACGTTCGTCGCCACCAGGACGTCGACCGCCCCGCTCCTGAAACGGTCAAGGGTGTCGGTGCGCTGGGGCTGGGACTTGCCGCCGTGCAGGGCGGCGGCCCGTACGCCGCTGGCCACGAGGTGCCGGGTGAAGCGGTCGACGGCGTGCTTGGTGTCCAGGAACATGATCACCCGCCCGTCCCTCGCGGCGATCTCCGTGGCGGTGGCGAATTTGTCGGCACCGTGGACGTGGAGCACGTGGTGCTCGACGGTGGAGCCGGTCTCCCCGGCGGGGTCGGCGGCGTGGACCACCGGGTCGCGCAGGTACCGGCGGACCAGGAGTTCGACGTCCTGGTCCAGCGTGGCCGAGAACAGCATCCGCTGGCCGCCGGGCCGCACCTGGTCGAGCAGTTCGGTCACCTGGGGCAGGAACCCCATGTCGGCCATCTGGTCGGCCTCGTCGAGGACCGCGATGTCCACCTGGTCCAGGCGGCAGGCCCTGCGTTCCACGAGGTCCCTGAGGCGGCCCGGGGTGGCGACGAGGACCTCGGCCCCGGCCCGCAGCTCGCCCGCCTGCCGGCCCGACTGCAGGCCGCCGACGACCGTGGCGAGGCGCAGTTTCAGGGCCTGCGCGTACGGAGCGAGCTCCTCGGACACCTGCTGGGCCAGCTCGCGCGTCGGGACGAGGATCAGGGCGAGCGGCTTCTTCGCGTCGGCGCGCCGGCCGGCCGTGCGCGCGAGGAGCGGGAGCCCGAACGCGAGGGTCTTGCCGGAACCCGTACGTCCCCGGCCGAGCACGTCACGGCCCGCGAGGGCGCTGGGCAGGGTGGCGGCCTGGATCGGGAACGGGGCTGTGACGCCTTGGCGGGCCAGTGTCGTCAGGACCGCTCCGGGCAGCTCCATGTCGTCGAAGCGCTCCGCGGCCGGGAGCGGGGATGTGCCGGTGTCGCCGGTGAGATCGGCGAGGCCGGTGAGATCTCCCGTACGGGCCGAGGGGTTCATGGGTGCCGTGCCTTCGTCGAGGGGATGCCCACCAAGGAAAACACGGCGGGGCTCGGCCGGTCGAATCCCCTGGATCATGCTGCGGCGAGCGGTGTCCTGGCCGGTCAGGGCCAGGGGGCGTGCTCGCGTACGGCGCCCCCGGCTGTACGGCCGGCTCGGCGCGATGCGCCGGGCAGAGCGCGGCACGGTGGCTCTGGCGCTGGGAGAGGAAGTCGGGAAGGCTGGCCCGCATGATCTCGGTACTGCAGAACGTGGCGATCGACTGTGCGGACCCCTACGAGCTGGCCCGCTTCTGGAGCGCGGTGACCGGCCGTCCGCTCGATCCGGACAGCGCACCCGGTGACCGGGAGACCCAGGTGCTGCTGGGCGAGGGCCCCGTTCTGTACTTCAACCAGGTACCCGAGACGAAGACGACCAAGAACCGGATCCACCTGTGCCTCCGCCCTGACACCTCACGGGATCAGGAGGTGGAGCGGCTCCTCGGGCTCGGCGCCACCCTCGTGAACGACCTCCGCAACGACGACGGCTCGGGCTGGGCGGTCCTCGCCGACCCCGAGGGCAACGAGTTCTGCGTGCTCCGCAGCGACTCCGACCGGGCCGCCATGAGCCTCTGACGTCCGAATCCACGCGGTTACGTCCCCCGCGGCTCCGCCCCCGTGTGCTCCGCGCCGTGCGGCTCGACCGGGCCGCGTCGGCGGGCTCGTACCCATCGCACCAGGCGCGTGATGCCGTAGCCGAGCAGCCAGGGCAGCACCGTGATGGCCCCGACGTACACCGCCAGGTAGCCGAGGAAGTCGGCCAGGTGGGGCGGCAGCTCCTTCGCGCCGTCCACCCGCACCGGGCGCTCCCATCGGCTCAGCGGGAAGATCATGACGATCGCCGACGTCACCACCGGGTACAGCGGGACCAGCACCGACCACCACCGGCGTCGCGGACCGGGCCCGGAGCCGCACCACACCCCCAGCAGCAGCATGGTGAACGGCCCGAACAACACCCACAGCACCGCCGGAAAGAGCAGCAGCACCCACCACTCGTCGGAGTACCCGAACATCATCAGCGCCCCCCAGCTGAAGTCGCCCGCCCCCCGGCGGGCTCCTCCCCGTCCCGTACCAGCGTCGTCGCGTCCCCCCACAGCCAAGCACGGCCCGGTCGAGAACGGCAGCGATATTCGACGGGCCGGGCTCGGCACCTGATGCGGTGGTGTACGGGCGTCAGTCCGCGTCGCGCGGGTCGAACGACTCCGTGTCGACCGTCAGCCGCTCGGGAAACGCGCCGGCGACGGCGTCCCACCGGACGAACTTGAAGTCGGTGCCTTCGCGGTCGCCGTCGGCAGGCGCGGCCTCGCCGTCGTGGGTGACCAGCATGCCCTTCGGGAAGGCCCGGCCCAGGGGCACGTTGACCACCGTGGAGCCGTCGGAGTGCTGCACCCCGTCGACCGCGCCGTCGGCGAGGCGGAAAGAGCCGACGTAGTCGTTGTCCCCGTCGCGCTCGTACACGGCGAAGGTGTTGTCGCCCTGGCTGGAGGCGAGGACGTACCCGGTGCCGTCCTGCGCGTGGTAGACCGTGACGCCCTCGGCGTCGGCGCTCAGGTGCTCACCGCCGAAGCCGGGGTCGCCGGCAGTGTCGAGGACGCATTCCTCCTCCTCGGCGTCGTACGTCCAGGGCGTGCCGTACTCGCGGACGCGGTCGACCAGCTGGGGGTCCTCGAACTCCGCGTCGTCCAGGTCGATGCGCCACAGGCCGACGCGCTCCTGCGCGGCGTACAGCACGTGCTCCTCCTGGTCGACGGCCATGCCCTCGACCTGGGGCCGTTCGCCGGGGTCCGCGCAGGGCGTCCAGTCCTGGCCGTTCGGCAGGGTGAAGGTGGTGGGCAGGTCGAGGGTGTCCTCGGTGCCGTAGCCGACGCGCCCGTCGCGGTCCTTCAGACGCAGCAGCCGCAGGCGGGTCTCCTCGCGTCGCGACACCACCACGTAGGCCTCGTCGTCGTCGCTGAAGGCGGCCAGGCCGTAGGAGGTGCGCTGGTCGTCCACCTCGGCCTCGTCGGCGGCGAAGACCGGCGGCGCGGCGGGGTCGGTAACGTCCCTCAGCGGCGGCCGGCCCTCGGCGACGGCGCGCGGGTCGATCGCGTAGGCGCGGACGCGGTCGCGGCCGCGGTCGCTGACGAGGGCGAGGTCCGTCTTGCGGCCGCCCAGCTCGAAGCCGTAGACGATGTCGACGTTGTTGAAGCGGCCCGGCTTGGCGTCCTCTCCGGGGGCTTGGGGCGCGGCGACGTGCTGGAGGCGGCGGCCGTCGAGCCCGTAGACGTCCAGGCCGGCCTCCTTCAGCGTGCCGATCACGATGCTGCGACCCCGGTTCGCGGGGTCGACCCAGACGGCCGGGTCGTCGGCGTCGGCGTTGCCGCCCGCCTCGTCGTCGTAGACGGCGGGGGTCTCCACCGTGGCGGTGAGGGTCACAGGCGCCGCGGGGCCGGTCGTCAGGGCGAACGCGGTGGTCAACGCGGTCAGCGTGCTGAGAGCGAATGCGCTCACGTTACTCCTCGGTAAGAGTGTGGTCGCGGTGAACCTACGAGTGATCTTCGAGTGACCGGCGACCTGGTTCGTACGCGAGGGTGAACGGCCCTTGAACCCTCGCCCTGCCGCTCGCTCGCGACGGCCCGGCCGCGGGCTCCACCCGGGCGAGCTCCCGGGGCCTCAACCGGGCGGGCGGTGACGTGCCGCGCCGTGAGCCCGGCAACGGGACATGCCCGGCCGCCTGAGGTATGCCTTTCGCATGGACCCCCACCGAAGCGCCTTCTTCCCCCGCCTCACCCGGCGTGGCGGAAAGCTGCTGCCGGCCGTGCCCTTCGTGCTGATCGCGGCGGTGACGGTGGTGGACGTCCTGGTGCCTCCCGAGGTCCACCTCGGGCCGTTCCTGATCGCCGCGCCCGCGGTGACGGCTTCGTTCGCGGGGCCGCGGATGACGGCGTTCGTGGGGGCGGTCGCGGTTCTCGCCCAGTCGGTGGTGGCGGTCGCGCGGACGAGCCTCACGGATCTCAACCACACCTACCAGATCGTCGCGCTGGTCCTGATCTCGGTCATCGCGACCTTCTTCGCCCATCTGCGCGAGCGGGACGAGGGCAGGGTGACGCGGCTGCGCTCCATCGCCCACGCCGCCCAGAGCGTCGTCCTGCGACCGCTCCCCCACCGGGCCGGGCCGCTGCGCATCGCCTCGGTCTACCTGGCGGCCGAGGAGGAGGCGCAGATGGGAGGCGATCTGTACGCGGCGGCCCGTACGGCGTCGGGGACCCGGCTGCTGATCGGCGACGCCAGGGGCAAGGGGCTAGACGCGATCAGCGAGGCGTCGCTGGTCCTGGGCGCCTTCCGGGTCACGGCCGGGCGGGAGCGGGAGCTGCCGGAGCTGGTCAGGCACCTGGAGGCGGGCGTCGGTTCGGCCGAGGTCAACGGTGCGACGGGGGCGGGCCCAGGTGCGGGACCGGGTGCCGAGGAGGTGGACGACCACACGGACGAGGCCTTCGTCACCGCGGTCGTCCTGGACATCCCCGACGGTGAGCCGGTGGTCCGGTTCGTGAACTGCGGTCACCCGCCGCCGCTGCTCCTCAGAGAGGGCCGGGTGATCTCGCTCGACGCGGCCGGGGCGAGCCCTCCGCTGGGTCTGTCCGACGTCCTGTCCCCCGACGTGACGGTGGAGACCTTCCCCTTCGGCGTCGGGGACGTGCTGCTGCTGTACACGGACGGGGTCGTCGAGGCCCGGGACCGCTCGCGCGCGTTCTACCCGCTGACGGAACGGCTCACGGCCTGTGCCTGGGACGATCCGCAGACCTTGCTCGACGGGCTGCGCGCCGATCTCCAGGCGTACGCGGGCGGTCATCTCGGCGACGACGCGGCCCTCGTCGCGGTCGAGCGGCTCGCGGCGGGGCCGTAGGGGTCAAGAAAACGCCCACGGCCCCGGTGGTCCCGACGGTTCCTCGGCCGCCGTGCGCTCAGGGCTTGGCAGCGCGCAGGTCCTTGAGGGCCTTGCCGACGGGGATGAGGCCGTCGCCGCCGGGCTTCATCTGCTTCGGGTCCACGGGCAGGGTCTTGGTGACGGGGGCGGTGTCGAGCGGAAGGGCTTCGGTGACGTTGCCGACGCCTCCGGCGTGCGCGGGGGCGGCGATGGCGACGCCGGTGAGGGTGAGCATGGCGGCAGTGACGATCTTGTTCATGTCTGGAGGAACGATCGGCTCCGGTCCGGGTCACGCGCGGAGGGACGCCGTGGCCGTCCTGCGGTGCCTGAGGTTGACGGCGGCCGCCCTGGCGAGGGCGAGGGGGCTGAGGAAGCGCATCGGGCCGATGAGGCGGGACGCGAAGAGGAACATGTGGCGTGCCATCGCCGCGTCGCGCGCCGCCGCCGAGAACATCAGCTGTTCGCCGGGGTTGAAGGGGCGGGCGGTCTTCGCGAAGTCGACGGCCAGCTTCTGGTGTCCGGTCAGCCGGCGGCGGTGCGTGCGGGCGTACGCCGCGAGCGAGGTGTCCAGGTCGCCGTGGCCGGTCACGGCGGAGGCGACCGCCTCTGCCAGCCACTGCGCGGACTGCAGGGCCCACCCGCAGCCCACGCCCCACAACGGGTCGCCCGTCAGGGCGGCGTCGCCGACCAGCGCGAGGCCCGGCGCGGTCGGTTCGCGGGTGAGCAGCGGGTAGTCGACCGTTCCGATGATCTTCGTGACGCGCTCGGCGGAGTCGACGGGGGGCGCTTCGGGCAGGCCGCGGACGAAGTCCAGGAAGCTGCCCTCCAGGTCTTCCCGGAAGGCCGGCAGCCGCTTCTTGTCCGGGAGGACCGCGACGACCGTCACGCCGTCGTCGTTGGGGAACGCGTACGCCATGTCGGGTTCGAGGAACCAGGCGTGGGCGATCCCGTCGCGCAGCGGAAGGTCGCGGAAGTGCGCGAGGTAGCCGAACCGCGCGTTCTCGTGCCGCCGGACGGGCACCTCGGCGTACTTCGCCACGGCCGAGTCCTTGCCGTCGGCGCCGACGACGAGGCGGGCCCGGATCTCCCGGTCGTCGCCTTCGGGCGTCCTCGTCCGCACTCCCACGGTCCGGCCGTTCTCCCGGAGCAGTCCGGTCACCTGGTGGCCGAGGAGCAGGTCGACGCCGGGCGTCCGGGCAGCGTGGGACCTGATGAGCGGGTCGAGGGTGCTGCGCCGGATGTTGTAGCCGTAGGGGAGTTCGGGGCCGGAGGGCGCGGCGCGGGGTTCGATCCAGCCCCAACGGGTGTACCAGCGGGCCTCGTTGCGCACGGCTCCCGCCTCTTCCAGGGCGGGGACGAGGCCGAGTTCGTCGAGCACCGGGTAGGCGTTGGCGGTGAGGGAGTGGGTGCACAGCACCTTGTACGCGTCGGGGTCCGAGCGGCGTTCCAGCAGGGCGACGCGGGCGCCGCGGCGGGCGAGCAGGATCGCCGCGGCGCTGCCGGCGAGGCTCGCTCCGCCGATGACGACGTCGTAGTCGTGTCCCGCGCTCTCGGGCTTGGTCATGCGCTGATCGTCCCCTTCGGGTTCACGTGCCGTTCGTGGGAGTGATGCAGTGCAACTGGTGTCAGGGGCATGACGGATTGTCAAGGGTCCGGAGGCCGGGTGACGGTGTTCGGGACAGCCGCCACCCGGCGGTCGTCGCGGCCCGGCGCCGCTCAGGCGCCGCCCTGCTCGAAGGTCCGGAGCAGGTCGGCTGCGACGCTGACCGCGATCGTGGCGGGTTCCTTGCCGGTGATCCCGGCCGTACCGATCGGGGTCTTGATCCGGTCGATGGTGGCGTCGTCGTGGCCGCCCTCGGCGGCCAGGCGCTGCCGGAAGCGCGACCATTTGGCGGCCGAGCCGATCAGTCCGATCGTGCCGAGGCCGCTGGTGCGCAGGGCCGCGTCGCACAGGGCGGCGTCCTCGGCGTGGTCGTGGGTCATGATCAGGACGTGGGTGCCGGGGGCCAGCTCGGCGAGCACCTCCTCCGGGAGCAGCGGCGTGTGGTGCACGCGGACCTGCGCCACCGCGTCGGCGAGCAGGACGCCGAGCCGTTCGTCGGTGAGCATGTCGGGGCGGCTGTCGACCAGGTGCAGGTCGAGGTCGTGGCGGGCGAGGATGCGGGCCAGCTCGAGGCCGACGTGTCCGACGCCGAAGACCGCGACCGCGGGGACCACCGGCAGCGGTTCGAGGAGCACGGTGACGGCTCCGCCGCAGCACTGCACGCCGTGCCGGCCGGTGACCTTGTCGTTGAGGGCGAACTCCATCAGCTCGGGTTCCGCGCCGGCCGTGCCGGTCAGTTCGCGGGCCCGGTCGACGGCCACGGCCTCGATGTTGCCGCCGCCGATCGAGCCCCAGGTCCCGGTCCGCCCCACGACGAGCTTGGCACCGGCCCTGCGGGGCGCGTGGCCGCGCACGGTCGCGACGGTCACCAGCACGCCGGGCTCCCGGCGTGCTCGCAACCGCGCGACCGCGTCGACCCAGGTCATGTCAGGCATGGAGCGGGGCGTCGGTGTCGGCGGGGGTCCGGATGCCGTCGCGTGCCCGGCCGCCGCCCGGTCCCCGTACCTCGGCCGTACGGGCCGCTTCGACGGCCCAGTAGACCGCCTCCGGCGTGGCGGGAGAGGCGAGTTCCACACCGACCCCGGCGGGTCCGAACGCCGCGGCGGCCTCCCGCAGCGCTTCCCGTACCGAGAAGGCCAGCATCAGCGGGGGCTCGCCCACCGCCTTGGAGCCGTACACCGCGCCCTCTTCGGTGGCGTTCTCGAGCAGCGTGACGTTGAACTCCTCGGGCATCTCCGAGAAGCTCGGCAGCTTGTACGTGCTCGCGGCCTGGGTCAGCAGCCGCCCGCGGTTCGGTCCGTCGCCGGTGTCCCACCGCAGGTCCTCGAGCGTCAGCCAGCCCGCGCCCTGGACGAAGCCGCCCTCGACCTGACCGATGTCGATCAGCGGGGACAGGCTGTCGCCGACGTCGTGCACGATGTCGACCCGGCGGATGCGGTACGCGCCGGTGAAGCCGTCCACCTCCACCTCGGTCGCGGCGGCGCCGTAGGAGAAGTACTTGAACGGCGAGCCCCGGAACGCCTTCGCGTCCCAGTGCAGTCCCTCGGTCCGGTAGAAGCCGGCCGCCGACAGCTGGACGCGCTGGAGGTACGCGGTGCGCACCAGGTCGTCCCAGGCCAGTTCCCGGTCGCCGCCGAGGACGCGCGCGACGCCCTCGACGATGCGCACGTCCGAGGCGGCGGCTCCGAGCTGGGTGGCGGCGACGTCGAGGAGCCGTGCGCGGAGCTGCTCGCAGGCGTTCTTCACGGCGGCGCCGTTGAGGTCGGCCCCGGCACTGGCGGCGGTCGCGGACGTGTTGGGCACCTTGTCGGTACGGGTCGGGGCGAGCCGTACCTTGTGCAACGGGATGCCCAGCGTGGTCGCGGCCACCTGCAGCATCTTGGTGTGCAGGCCCTGGCCCATTTCCGTGCCGCCGTGGTTGATGAGGACCGATCCGTCCTTGTAGATCAGGACGAGGGCGCCGCCCTGGTTGAAGGCGGTGAGGTTGAAGGAGATGCCGAACTTGATGCCGGTGAGCGCGAGCGCCCGCTTGGTGTGCGGGTGCGCGGCGTTGAAGGCGGCGATCTCGCGCCTGCGGTCGGCGAAACCGGCGTCGTCCTTGACCTGCCGCCAGACGGTGGCGATCCGGTCGGCGTGGGTGACCGGCTGTCCGTACGGCGTGGTCTGGCCCTGGCCCGGCCGGTAGAAGTTGCGCTCCCGGAGCTCCGTCGGGTCCAGGCCGAGCAGCGGCGCGCAGCGGCCCATGATGTCCTCGATCACCAGCATGCCCTGCGGGCCGCCGAAGCCGCGGAAGGCGGTGTTGGACACCTTGTTGGTCCTGGCGATGCGGCCGGTGACGCGCGCGTTCGGGATCCAGTAGGTGTTGTCGATGTGGCACAGGGCGCGGGCCACGACGGGCTCGGACAGGTCGAGGCTCCAGCCGCCGTCCGCGGTCAGGGTGGCGTCGAGGGCCTGGATGCGTCCCTCGGCGTCGAAGCCGATCTTCCACGTGGCGTGGAATCCGTGCCGCTTCCCGGACATGGTCAGGTCCTGGGTCCGGTTGAGGCGGACCCGGACCGGCCGGCCGGTCAGCCGGGCGCCGAGCGCGGCGACGGCCGCGAAGCCGTGCGGCTGCATCTCCTTGCCGCCGAAGCCGCCGCCCATCCGCAGGCACTGCACGGTCACCTCGTGGCTGTGCAGGCCGAGCACGTGCGCGACGATCTCCTGCGTCTCCGAGGGATGCTGGGTGCTGCTCTGGACGAACACCTGCCCGGCCTCGTCGACGAGGGCGAGCGCCGCGTGCGTCTCAAGGTAGAAGTGTTCCTGGTCGGAGAACTGCAGCTCTCCGGAGAACACGTGCGCGGAGTCGGCGAAGCCGGCGTCGACGTCTCCGGCCAGCATCACGGGCCGTGCGCCGTGGAAGCTCCCGGCCGCGATCGCGTCCTGCAGCGTGACCAGGGAGGGCAGTTCGTCGAGTTCCACCTCGACGGCCGCCGCGCCGAGCCGCGCCGCCTCCAGGGTCTCGCCGAGCACCCACGCGACGGCGTGGCCGTGGAACATGACCTCGTCGGGGAACAGCGGCTCGTCGTGCTTCATGCCGGCGTCGTTGACGCCGGGCACGTCGGCACCGGTCAGCACGCGGACCACACCAGGCACGGCGAGCGCGGGCTCGGTGCGCAGCGCGGTGATCCTGCCGTGGGCCTTCATGACCTGGACCGGGTAGGCGTGCAGCACGTCCTTGGTGCGGTGGACCAGGTCGTCGGTGTAGAGCGCGGTGCCGGTGACGTGCAGGGTGGCGCTCTCGTGCGGCATCGGGACGCCGACGACGGGCTTCTCGGGGCGCTGGGACAGCTGACTCATGACGACACCGCCTCGGTGGTGGTCTGTGCGTAGGTCTTCATCAGGCTCTGGCCGAGCATCGCGGAACGGTACGCGGCGCTGGCGCGGTGGTCGTCCATGGGCGTGCCCTGGGCCCGCAGCACCCGGGCCGCGTCCTCGACGGTCCCCGCCGACCAGGGCCTGCCCTCCAGGGCCGCCTCGGTGGCGAGTGCGCGGATCGGGGTGGCGGCCACGCCGCCGAGGCCGACGCGCGCCTTGCGGACGATTCCGTCCTCGATGTCGAGGGCGAAGGCGACCGCGACGCTGGAGATGTCGTCGAAGCGCCGCTTGGCGATCTTGTGGAAGGCCACGACCGGCGACAGCGGCAGCGGGATGCGCACCGAGCGGATCAGCTCGCCCGGGCGGCGCACGCTCTGCCGGTAGCCGGTGAAGTAGTCCGCGAGCGGGACCTCGCGCTCGCCGTCGGGTGCGGCGAGCACCACCGACGCCTCCAGCGCGAGCAGTACGGGCGGGGTGTCGCCGATGGGCGAACCGGTGCCCAGGTTGCCGCCGAGGGTGGCGCTGTTGCGGATGAGCCGGGAGGCGAACTGCGGGAACAGCTCGGCCAGCAGCGGTACGCGACCGTCCAGGTGGCGCTCGATCTCGGTGAGCGTCACCGCCGCGCCGATCTCGATGCGGTCGGACTCGACGCGCAGGTCCCGGAGTTCGGGCAGCCGGTCGACGGCGATCACGCAACCGGCGCGGCGGGAACGGATGTTGACCTCGACGCCCCAGTCGGTGCTGCCGGCGACGACGACCGCTTCGGGCCGTTCGCGCAGCTCGTGCAGCGCCTCGGCCAGGGTGGCGGGCCGCAGGAAGACGCTGTCGCCCTGGGCGTACGCGGTGGCGACCGGCGCGGGCGGGGCCTGCTCGCGGCGCTGCGCCAGGACGTCGTCCGCGGTGGGCGTGCCGACGGCGAAGGCGGCGTCGCGAATGGGGCGGTAGCCGGTGCAGCGGCACAGGTTTCCGCTGAGTGCGTGGAGGTCGAAGCCGTTCGGGCCGTGCTCGGGGTCGGCGGAGCGGGTGCCGAGGGGGGCGCTCGCGGCGTCGGCCGCGGATGTGTGCGTATTCGGATGCGCCTCCGCATGGGCGTGCGCCTCCGTATCGGCGTGCGCTTCCGCGTCCGGGTGTGCCTCCGCATCCGCGTGCGCGCAGCGGTCGGGGCGGTAGTACTCGGCGGCCATGCTGCAGATGAAGCCCGGTGTGCAGTAACCGCACTGGGAGCCGCCGCGGACGGCCATCTCCTCCTGCACGGGGTGCAGCCTGGGCGGAGTGCCGTGCTCGTCGGGCCGGCCGGCGGTGGCGAGGCCTTCGGAGGTGACGATCTCCTGCCCGTCGAGTGCCGCGACCGGGACCAGACACGCGTTGACCGCGACCCAGTCGGTGGGCATGTCCACCCCGGGGCGGGCCACGAGGACCGCACAGGCACCGCATTCGCCCTCGGCGCAGCCCTCCTTGGTGCCGGTGAGGCCACGCTCGCGCAGGAAGTCGAGCACGGTCGTGTGGGGCGCGACGGGCGAGATCGGCGCTTCCTTCCCGTTGACGGTGACCCGCGCCTCTACCATGACATGTCCTCATTTCGGTGCACGGTCGATCCGATCGTCGTAGTCGCCATTTTTTTTCAGGAGCTTTCTGTAGCGGTGGCGCGGCGCGCGCATGGGGGGTCAGGAGAATCCCGGGCGTGTCCCCGGAGCACGCGGATCGGGAGGACGCCGACCCGGAGCGCGCGGACCAGGAGCGCGCCGACCCGGAGTCTGCCGACCGGGAGTGCGAGAACCCATGACTCACATCAGCACGCGACGCCGTGCACGAGGTGGACGACATGCACGGCGCGCCGCGAGGGTGGTGACAGAGATCAAGGAATGCCGGTGGCGCCATCGGGCGGCACACCGGGAGAAGGAGGCTGCTCAGCAGCCGTGCGCTACACGGCCCGGAACCCAGGCGGTCCGGTGAGCGAGGCGATTCAGGTCGGAGAAGAGGGACATCCGACTTCGCCTCCTTTCGACAACTCACGAGCCGGTGCGCACGAAAGTACGACGCGGCGGGCTGATCGGTCAAGAGACCGGCCGTAGCCCCCTGACCGGCCGCGCCAGGGTCTCGCCTGCTGGTGGAGCAGGAGCAACCGGAGCCGCCGCCAGGGGTGGTGGCGGGGCGGGCGGAGGGCTGCCAGAGGGACGGTGTTTGGCGACTTCTCGACAAGGAGTGCGGGATTCCGCATCCGGGCGATGGTGGCGGGCAGAACAGCCGGAGAGACCTCGGACGTACGTGATCCGCCGCAACCCCGTCGAGCGGGTTCCCCGACGTGAGGAGAAGCGCATGCCGACCTGGCCGCCGGCCGAAGAGCCGGTCTTCACCGCGGACTTCGGCTCGTCCGAGCAGTGGGTCGCGGGCCGCAGCTGGGCCTATCCGAACGGAGGGCCGGTCAACCCGGGCGACAACAAGCTGGACCACCTGGTCGACGACCCCGCGTACAGCCGTACGGGCGTGTTCCGGGCGACCCGTCGGCGCGACGGGCTGTGGGACACCGGGCTGCTGACGACGGAGGGCAGCCCGGAGGGCTTCGAGGTACGCACCGGGGACGTGCTGGAGGCGCGGGTGCGGCTCCCGGAGGAGACGGGGGCGTGGCCGGCGATCTGGACCTGGCGCGACGGCGGCCAGGAGGTCGACGTCTTCGAGTACCACCCCGACAACCCCGATCTCCTGGAACTGTCCAACCGCGTCCGCGGCACCCACCGTTACCACCGCTCCCCCGACGTCCGGCCGGGCGGCTGGATCGCCCTGCGTATCGAGTTCGGAGCGCGTTCGGTGGTGTGGTGGCTCGACGGCACGGAGGTCTTCGCCGACGACCGCGGTGTCGGACGCGGGTGGCACGCCGCTCTGATCGTCAACCTCTCGGTCTGCGCGGGCCGTTACCACCCCGCCCCGGACGACACGACGACGGAGATGTCCTACGAGGTGCAGGACCTGCGGGTGTTCCGGCGGACCGGGTGACGGTGGAGCCGCGGGTCACGTGAGATGCAGCGCGACGGCGCAGAGCCCGAGGCCGTCGCGGGCGGCGTTGCGCCAGACACGCGGCGGGCCGTCGAGGACGCTCTCCTCGTCCGCGCCGTAGTAGAGCCAGTCCCTGCCCTCCGCGGCGGCCCGCTCGGCAGGCGTGAAGGCGAAGGCCGCCTCGACGCGGGGAAGGGCCTCGCGCACCTCGGCCGCGGTGAGGACGAAATTCCCGCACCAGCCGGGCAGCAGGGCGGCGCGGGCGGGGCCGAGGGACTGGAAGAGGGAGGCGACCGCGTAGTCCTTGGAATGCACGGAGACGAAGATGTGGCCGAGGTCCCGCCCGACCCACACGTCGTCGACGACGTAGAAGTCCGGGTCCGCGACGCCGTCGCAGAGCCTGTCGACATGACTTCCTGGCGTCGTCAATTCCCGGAAGGACTCGATCGCGTCCTCTTCCGCGGACCCGAGCCGTCCGGCGGCGTACCAGGTGCGGTGGTCGGGAAGCGGTGCCCGCTGCCAGGCGTGCCAGCGCTCCTGCGCGCCCGGGGTCGTACGGTCCGCCTCCATCGCCGGGAGCAGGCGGAGGGCCAATTCCGCCATGACGGTGTCGGGGTGGGCACTGATGCCCCAGGCGCTCATGAATCCCATGAGCCGGAGGCTAGCCACCGGCACTGACAGTTTCGGCGGCGTCGGCCATCACCCGGCAGAGCGGGGCCTGTCGAACCCTCTGTGAAGGCGAGAGACATCGTCACCCTCTTGACCGGTGACGGGCGTGGCGGCCATCATGGCGTCACCGCTTCAACCGGTGACGCAAGGGAACTGCGACGTGTCCCGGGCTTGAGGTCGTGTGAGAAGCCTTCGATCCGAACTGGGAGTACGAGCCATGGCAGTCACCTACACCGCTCACATCGAAGTCGACGGAGAGGGCCGCAACGGCGGTCGCGTGCGCTCCGCCGACGGTCTCCTGGAGACCCGGCTCGCCATTCCGAAGGAGTTCGGCGGGGCGGGGGACGCGACCAACCCGGAGCAGCTGCTGGCCGCCGGCTGGGCCGCCTGCTTCCTCGGCGCCCTGCGCCGCGCCGCCTCGACCCGCAGGATCCGGCTCGGCAGCACCACCATCACCGCCGAGATCACGCTCATCCACGGCGACGACGGCGAGTTCTCGCTCGCCGCGGTCCTCAGCCCCGTCCTCGGCGGCGTGAACCAGGCGACCGCCAAGGAACTCGCGGAAGCCGCCCACCAGATCTGCCCGTACTCCAAGGCCACCCGCGACAACATCCCCGTCACGCTCAACGCCTCCGGCACCGCCGCCTGACGCACCCCTGAACCGCCCCCGCCCCGTGCCTCGTTCAGTCCCGACCCCCCTCGCCCGCTCCGCTCCCACTGCCGCTCCCGGCACCGTTTCGGCGGCCACGGCCGGCGGGCGACGGCCCGCCCTCGCCGAACGCGAACAGCCAACCGCCGCACACATCTGGGACTGGACGGAAACAGCAGTGCTGTTCGGATACGGCCCCGGAGCTCGCAGCTTCACCTGAAACCGCCGTGGCCGAAGACGCGCCCTGTCCAGGAGGCCCGGGCGCGCGGAATAGTCGGGGCATGGCCTCCGAGACTCCCCCGCCGACTCGCGCTCTGGCCTTCGGCCGAGCCGCGCGCGCCTATGACGCCTATCGCCCCCGGTACCCCGGCGCCGCCTTCAAGACGGTGGAGGAGTTCAGCGGTCGGCCGCTCGCCGGGGCCCGGGTCGCCGACGTGGGCACCGGTACCGGGATCGCCGCTCGTGCCCTGCACGAGCGCGGGGCCAGGGTGGTGGGGGTGGAGCCGGGCGCCGCGATGGCGGCGCAGTTCCGCGGCGAGCTGCCCGGGATTCCGCTCGTACGCGGGGACGGCAACCGGCTGCCGCTCGCCGACGGCTCGCTCGACCTCGTCACGTACGCCCAGTCCTGGCACTGGACCGACCCCGCCCGCGCCGTCCCGTCCGCCCTGCGCGCCCTGCGCCCGGGAGGCGCGCTCGCGCTGATGTGGAACGACCCCGACCCGTCCGTACCCTGGGTGGCCGATCAGCGAGCGCGGATCGAGAAGTGGTTCGGTCCCGGCTGCTTCATCTCCGACGTGCGCACCCCGGCCGAACTCTCCTGGCGGAAGCGCACGCTCCGCTGGTCGCGCCGCGTCACCGTCGACTTCCACCTCGCGAAGCTGGCCACGCACTCGGCCGTCATCATGCTCGACGCGTCCGAGGCGGCTGCCTTCCTCGCCGCGGAACGGGCGCAGCTCACACGGCACTTCCCCGGTCTGCTGGACGAGCCTTATGCGACGACCGTGGTGGTGGCCCTCCGCCCCTGACCGTACGGTTCGGGGAAGTGGAAGGGCTTGGCGAGGTAGTCGTCGGCTCCCATGACCAGTCCGGCGACCCGGTCACCGGGTGCGTCGGCCGCGGTCAGCATCAGGACCATGCCGCGGCAATGGCAGCGCCATCTGCAGCAGATCGCCCCGATGACCGCCGGCCTCGCCGTGCAGTCCACCGCCCACCTCGACAAGCTGCCCATCGGCCCGTGGGCAGGCCTCGGCGTCCTCGCCGCGTGGGCGGCGGCAGCCCTGCTCGGCGGCGGCGTGCTGCTGCGCCTGCGCGACGCGTGATTCCCGTTCGGCGGAGCCCGAGGGGCTGACGGAAGTCTTACGGCGCGGCGCGGATCGCCCTGCCGCCCGCGCCCTTTCCGTAGCGTGCAGGGCATGCGCGTTCTCGTCACCGGAGGAGCCGGGTTCATCGGCTCGCACATCGTCTCGGCGCTGCTCGCCGCGGGCCACGAACCCGTGGTCCTCGACGCGCTGCTGCCCGGCGCACACGCCACCGTGCCCGAGCCTTCGCCCGTCGGCCTCACCCACGCCGACGTCAGGGACGCGACGGCCGTCCGGGCGGCCCTGGCCGGAGTCGACGCGGTCTGCCACCAGGCCGCGATGGTCGGCCTCGGCAAGGACTTCGCCGACGCCCCCGACTACGTGGGCTGCAACGACCTCGGCACGGCCGTGCTCCTGTCGCAGATGGCGGAGGCGGGCGTGCGGCGACTGGTCCTCGCGGGCTCGATGGTGGTGTACGGCGAGGGCCGGTACGAGTGCCCGCGGCACGGCCTGGTCCGGCCGGGCGCGCGCCGCCCCGAGGACCTGGTCGCGGGCCGCTTCGAACCGCGGTGCCCCGCGTGCGGCGCCGCACTCGTGCCGGGTCTGGTCGGGGAGGACGCGCCGGCCGACCCCCGCAACGTGTACGCCACCACCAAGCTCGCCCAGGAGTACCTGTCGTCGGCGTGGGCCCGGGCCGTCGGCGGGACGGCGGTGTCGCTGCGCTACCACAACGTGTACGGGCCGGGCATGCCCCGGGACACCCCGTACGCCGGTGTGGCCTCGCTGTTCCGCTCGGCACTCGCCCGCGGCGAGGCGCCCCGCGTGTTCGAGGACGGCGGACAGCGACGGGACTTCGTGCACGTCCGGGACGTCGCCGCGGCCAACGTGCTCGCCCTGGAGGCCACCATGGAGGCCGCTGCCGGACTGCCGCCCGGCGCCCTCACCCCGTACAACGCCGGCAGCGGGGAGCCCCACACGGTGGGCGAGATGGCGACGGCGCTCGCGCGGGCGCACGGCGGCCCGGAGCCGGTGGTGACCGGCGAGTTCCGGCTGGGGGACGTCCGGCACGTCACCGCGGACTCGTCGCGGCTGCGGCGCGACCTCGGCTGGCGGCCGGCGATCGGCTTCGACGAGGGCATGGCCGAGTTCGCCCGCGCCGGGCAGCGGGCCTCGGCGCTGACGGCGGGGATCAGGGCCTGAGCAGTCCGCCCACCCACCAGTCGTGCGGCTTGCCGTCGTTGGTGATGCTGCGACGGCGCAGTGTGCCTTCGACGGTGAAGCCGAGCTTCTCGGCGACGGCACGCGAGCCGGTGTTGCCGACCATGGCCCACCACTCGATGCGGTGGACGTCGAGGGTGGCCCAACCCCAGTCGCACAGGGCCCGGGCGGCCTCCACCGTATAGCCGAGCCCGCGCTGCTCCTTGACCGCCCAGTAGCCGAGCTCCCAGACACCGCGGCTGATGAGGGTCAGGCAGTACGAACCGACCAGGGCGCCGGTGTCCTTGCGGAAGGCCCCGAGGGTGTAATCCCTGTCCTCGGCCCACTGGGCGGGCAGCTTCTCGCCGACGAGGTCCTCCGCGTCCGCACGCCGGTACGGCACCGGCACCGGGGTGTAGAACTGGATGTCCTCGTCCTGGCAGGCCTCGTACACCGCATCCACGTCGGCAGGGGTGAAGGCCCGAAGCACCAGACGGTCGGTCTCAAGAGTCACCGGATCCATCGCGGCAGTATGACCACCGCCGGCCCGCGGCTGCCAGCGAATATCCCGGCCGGTCACGCTTCCTTCGGCGCTCGGGCACGCAGCATGTGGGCGATGTCGTCGAGCCGTCCCGCGCCGGACCTCGTCGGCGGAGCAGTAGTGGGTGAAGGCGGAGAGGACGGCGCGCAGGGCATGGGACACCCCTGCGGTTCCACAGCCCTGAGCAGACACTCGCGGTCGTCCACGCCGATCAGTCCGTCCGGAAGGGTCCCCTCGTCCAGCAACGCGCGCAGGTCGGAGGCGTGTGCGGTGAAGGCGGCCCTGCACCACTCGCGTTCCGGGTGATCGGAGTCCTTCCCGAACAGCAGCACCTGGCGTTCATCGTCGGCGTCGACGGGCAGAGAAAGATCCGCGGCGAGGACCAAGAGTTCTAGCAGGTCGGAGCGCACCGGGATGTCAGGGACGGCTGCCAGGCGGATGAGGAAGGGCAGAACGGCCGGCATCACGGCGCTCACGTGGAAGACGCTGTTCATCAGGACGTTCTCCAGTACGGGGAGAGCCGCAGGGCCGGCCACCTCATCCAGGAGACCGCGGAGCAGGACCGGGATCCCGGCCGGGCAGCCGGGGATCCGTGACCAGTCGACATCCGTGCAGCCCAGCAACGCGGGGTGGTCGCATGCAGCTCGCTCCACCTGCGGATATTCGCGGAGGAACCGAGCAACGGCAGCCTCTTTGACCTCCGCGTCCACCACGCACATCTCTCTGCCTCTGCTCCCACGACTTCGCCCCGAACGGCGTCCGCGAAACTCTCCCCGGGGCGGGTGCCGAACGCAAGGGCAGAGCCGAACGCTGCCAGGCCAGGGCGGCGTGCTCGGCGCGCTGGGCGCGGCGGCCCTGGCCGTGTCCGCCCCGGGGTAGTGGCACGCCGACTCAGCACCGAATTCCGGGAAGACCCCTGTCTTTCAGCCCGCGGCGGCGGGCAGGGTGACCTCGAAGCGGCAGCCGCCGGGGACGTTGCGCACCTCCGCGCGGCCCGCGTGGGCCTCGACGATGCCGCGGACGATCGCGAGGCCGAGGCCGGCGCCGGCCGGTGGGGTGCGTGCCTCGGTGCCGCGCCAGCCGGTGTCGAAGACGCGGGGAAGGTCCGCGTCGGGGATGCCGCCGCAGCCGTCGGTGACGGAAAGGACGACGGCGTCGTCGCGGCGTTCGGCGGTGACGGCGACCGTGCCGTCGGCGGGGGTGTGGCGGATGGCGTTGCCGAGGAGGTTGGCGAGGACGCGGGTCATCTCCTTGCCGTCGACCTCCACGGGAACGGCCTCGACGTGCTGCCCGACCAGGCGCACCCCGTGCTCGCGGGCGAGGGGGTCGGCACCGCTGAGGGCGTCGCCGACCAGGTCGTAGACGGAGACACGGCTCGGGCTGAGGGCGAGGGCGCCCGCGTGGATGCGCGAGAGCTCGAAGAGGTCGCTGACCATGCCGGTCAGGCGCTCGACCTCGGTGCGGATCTGCCGGTGGTAGCGGGCGGGATCGGTGGCCACGCCGTCCTCCAGTGCCTCCGCCATGACCCGCAGCCCGGCGAGCGGGGTGCGCAGGTCGTGCGAGATCCACGCGACGAGCTCGCGGCGCGACGCCTCCAGCGAGCGTTCGCGGGCCCTGGACGCCTCGAGCTTGGCGCTGGTGGCGGCCAGTTCCCGGGTGAGCGTGGCGAGTTCGGCGGTGGCGGCGCCGTCGGGGGCGGAGAAGCTGCCGCCGTCGCCGAAGTCGCGTGCGGCGCGGGCGAGTGCCCGGCTCCGGGCGACGACCCACCTGCCGAGCACGAGGGCGGTGCCGAGCGACACGAGCGCGGCCATCGCGGCGACGACGGTCACCACCCATAGGTCGTGCGGCGACAGGAACATGGCCTGGGCGACGGCGAGGGTACCGGCGAGCATCGCCGTGACGGTGACGGCGGCGACCACGGTCAGCGAGACGGCGACCGAGCGGTGGCGGACGAGGCGCAGGACGACCACTCCCGCGAGGCCCGCGCACACGGCGCCGGCGAGGGCGAACGCGGCGATGAGCAGGACGTCCTTCACGCAGCGCCCTCCGCGCGCCCCGGACCCTCCGCGGACCCCGCGGCGCCCTCCGCGCGCCCCGGCCCGCCGGCGTGCCCCGTCCCCTGGGGCCCCGGACCCTCCGCAATCGCCTGCCCCTGCCCCGGCTCCGGCTCCGGCTCCGGCTCCGGCTCCGGCTCGAAGCGGTAGCCGACTCCCCACACCGTCTGGATCAGCCTCGGCCTGGCCGGGTCCTCCTCGATCTTGGCGCGAAGCCGACGGACGTGGACGGTCACCGTGGAAAGGTCGCCGAAGTCCCAGCCCCACACCCGCCGCATCAGGTCCTCACGGGCGTGCGCCGCTCCCGGGTGCTCCAGGAAGTACGACAGGAGGTCGAACTCCCTCAGAGTGAGGGCGAGTTCGCTTCCCGCGCGGGTGGCACGGCGGGTCGCCGGGTCCACGACGAGGTCCCCGGACCGCAGTACCGGCCGGGCCGCGGCACCGGCCGACGCCCGGCTCCGGCGCAGCACGGACTCCACGCGCAGCACCAGTTCGCGCGGGCTGAACGGCTTGGTGACGTAGTCGTCCGCGCCCACCTCCAGGCCCGTGATCCGGTCCTCCTCGTCGCCCCGCGCGGTCAGCATGATCACGGGCACAGGTCCTTGTGCACGGAGCCGCCGGCACACCTCCAGGCCGTCCAGGCCCGGCAGCATGAGGTCGAGCACGACCAGCTCCGGCCGTCGTTCCCCGGCTCTGCGCAACGCGTCGGGACCGTCGGCGGCCTGCTCGACGGCGAACCCGGCCCGCTCCAGGTAGCCGGTGACCACCTCGGCCACCGTCGGGTCGTCGTCCACCACCAGGATCCGTGCCCGGCTTTCCGGGCCTCCGCTCTCGCTCATGCCGCACAGCGTCGCATCCACCGGTGCGACGGTCACGGGCGCCCCGGAGCGCCGGGAGTGATGTCCGCGTTTCGTAAGGACTTCCGGAGCCTCGATGCGCCCCGCGCTTCCTACGGTGGGTCCCGTGACACCCAAGACCGTGACCGCAGACGTCGTCCTTCCCTGTCTCGACGAGGCCGAGGCGCTGCCCTGGGTCCTCTCCCGCATCCCCGCCGGCTGGCGGGCCATCGTCGTCGACAACGGCTCCGCCGACGGATCCGCCGCGCTCGCCCGGCGGCTGGGCGCCACCGTCGTCCACGAGCCCCGGCGCGGCTTCGGCTCCGCCTGCCACGCGGGACTGCTCGCCGCCGACGCCGAGTTCGTCTGCTTCTGCGACTGCGACGCCTCTCTCGACCCCGGCCTGCTGCCCGGGCTCGTCCGTACGGTGGCCGACGGCTCCGCCGAACTGGTCCTCGGCCGCCGCCGACCCGCCGGACGCGGCGTCTGGCCTGCCCATGCCCGGGCCGGGAACCTCGCGCTGTCCTGGCTGCTGCGCCGGCGCACCGGACTGCGGCTGCGCGACCTCGGTCCGATGCGGGCCGCCCGCCGCGAGGCGCTTCTCGGCCTCGAACTCACCGACCGCCGCAGCGGTTACCCCCTGCAGACGGTCGTACGGGCCGCGGACGCGGGGTGGCGGGTGCGCGAGGTCGACGTACCGTATCTGCCCCGCTCGGGCCGGTCGAAGGTCACCGGCACGTGGAAGGGGACGTGGCAGGCCGTACACGACATGCGCAAGGTCCTCGCCGAGGCGGCGGAGACGTCCGCGTCGTCGTCCGTCCCCCTGCCGATGTCCGCAGCGGCGCCCGCGTCGACGTCAGCGCCCACGCCGACGTTCGCAGCAGCGTCCGAAGCCGGGTCCCCGCCGACGGACCGATCCGCCTCCGCACCACCGTCCCCGCCGACAGGCGAATCCGCGTCCGCGTCACGGTCCCCGTCCCCGTCCCCAGACGAAGCCACGTCCGCACCGTCATCCCCGCCCAAGGACCGGCCGACCGGCGGAGGACGCCCGTGACGGCCCTGCTCGTCATCGCCAAGCAGCCGCTGCCCGGCCGGGTGAAGACCCGGCTCACGCCGCCGTTCAGCCCCGAGGAGGCCGCCTCCCTCGCCGAGGCGGCGTTGGTCGACACCCTGGACGCCGCGGCTCAGGTCCCGGCCGGCCGCCACGTGCTGGTCCTCGACGGCGCGCCGGGGCCGTGGCTGCCCGCCGGATTCGACGTCGTCCCTCAGGCGGCGGGCGGGCTCGACGAGCGGCTCGCCGCCGCGTTCTCCGCCTGCGCCGGGCCCGCCCTGCTGATCGGGATGGACACGCCGCAGGTCACCCCGCGGCTGCTCGCCGCCGCCCTCCGCTGGGAGTGTCACGACGCCTGGTTCGGCCCCGCGGCGGACGGCGGCTTCTGGGCCCTCGGGCTGGCCCGCCCCGACCCGGCCCTGTTGCTCGGCGTGCCGATGTCGAGACCCGACACCGGTGCCGTCCTGTACGAGCGGCTGTGCGCGGCCGGGATGCGCGTCGGGATGCTGCCGGTCCTGAGGGACGTGGACACCGCCGCCGACGCCCGGCAGGTGGCGGCCGGGGCGCCCGGCACCCGTTTCGCCGCACGGCACACGGCGCTGACCGCCACGACCACCGGAGCGGGCCCGTGACCGCGACGACGGACTGGCGTGCCGACCCGTACGCCGACGCCCTGCGCGCCGGCCACGGCCCGCTCTTCCTGCGCCGTGCGGACGGCTGGCTGCTGCCGCTGGAGGTGGAACGCTGGTGCGAGGCGCCCGACCGGGCCGACCGCTCCGTCCTGGAACGCTGCCGGGGCGCGGTGCTCGACGTCGGCTGCGGCCCGGGCCGGCTCGTCGCCGCCCTGGCCGCCCGGGGCCGGCGCGCGCTGGGCATCGACATCGCCCCGGCGGCGGTCGCGCACACCGTGCGGCTGGGCGGTTCGGCCCTGTGCAGGTCGGTCTTCGATCCCGTACCGGGCGAAGGCCGCTGGGACACGGCCCTGCTGATCGACGGAAACATCGGCATCGGCGGTGACCCGGCCGCGCTGCTCCGTCGGCTCCGTCAGGTCGTGTCCCCCGTCGGGACGGTCCTCGCCGAATGCGTGCCCGTGGACGTCGACGAGCGTTGCGAGGTGCGGGTCGACGACGGCCGGGGCGGTCGCGGGGCCCCGTTCCGCTGGGCCCGGGTGGGCACCCGCGCGCTGGCCGGGCACGCCGGGCGGGCGGGCTGGGCCGTGTCCGAGCGGTGGACCGTGGCGGGTCGCTCGTTCGTCTCGCTCGTGCCTCAGTCGTCCTCGGCGGTACGCCGCTGAGGACGGGCCCGCCACCGTCGTACGAGGTGCAGCGCGCCCGCGGCGACGGCCACGGCCCCCAGCACGATCGCGAGGTTCCGGGCGTACGGGAGGGGAAGCGCCGACGGGTTCGGGGGCTCTCCCGGCCGTACGAGCAGCGGGAGCGTCACCAGGACCACGCTTCCCGCGACGACCAGCGTCCCGCGCAGCAGTCCGCGTTGGGGGCGTCCGACGAGCAGCAGTCCCGCGGCGAGGACGAGCGGGGCGAGGATGCCGTCGTGCAGGACGAGCGCCCCGACCAGCCACGCGAGGACGCCCGCCGGGTCCGGCTCGACCGCGACCAGCCAGGCGCCGAGGCCGATCAGGCCGAGGCCGAGGGCGCCGGCTCCGTACCGCAGGACGTTCGTCGTGCTCACAGCACCTCCAGGCGGTGCACCCATTTGGTCTGCAGGACGCCGGGCCGGTTGGGCGCGATGATCCGGGCCGGGAAGCCGTGGTCCAGGGACAGCGCCTGCCCGTTGAGGGTGAGGGCGAGGAGCGACAGCGGGTCCGCGGCGTAGTCGGCGCCCATCTCCGTCACCCGGTAGGCGCCGCTCACTTCCAGCGAGATCACCCGCACCGCGGCCGTCCCCGGCAGGCCGCCGGCGCGCTCGACCAGCTCGCGGACCGGCACTCCGGCCCAGTCGGCGTCGACGCTCCAGCCCTCGACGCAGGCGATCGGCAGCCGGGTGCGGGCCTGCGGCAGTGCCCGGAGCGCGTCGAGGGTGAGGACGTACGGACGGGGCCCGGCGACCTCCAGGCGCCACTCCCGCAGGCTTCGCGCCGTCACCCCCGCCGCGGCGGCGGTGCGGTTCACCGGCAGTCCCTGCGGTCCGTGGTCGGGGTGGCGTGGTGCGAGCAGGTCGAACGTCTTCAGCGGTGTGAAGGACTGACCGACCGTCGTCAGCGTCACCACGCCGACCGCCGCGCCCGTGGCCAGCAGCAGCGAACGGCGGTCGACGGCGTCCTCGGCGGGCAGGGCGCGGGTCCCCGTCGAGCGCCGCCCCCAATGGTCCCTGATCTCGGGGGCCTTGACCGCGATGTGCAGCAGGACCGATCCGGTCGCCACCCAGGCGACGGCGAAGTGCACCGGCACGAAGGCGAAGGGCCAGGGGTACCACTCGACGATGTTCAGCAGGCCGGTGAACAGCTCGAACACGGCGGAGGCCACGAGCAGCGCAACGGACAGCCGCTCGAGGGCGTGTCGCACGGAACGCACCGGCGGCCAGACGAAGAGCCGGGGGTACACCGCCCACAGCTTGACCAGGAGCAGCACGATCGCGGCCAGACCGGTGGCGACGTGCAGGCCCTGGTTGAACGCGTAGCCCCACACCGGCCGGGTGGGCAGCCGGTCGGCCAGCCAGGCCGGCGGCCGTTGGAGGTAGTGGCTGACGAGCCCCGTCACGAAGCAGACGGCGAAGGCCGCGCCGAGCCACCGGCCGACGGCTGTGGCCGTCCTGGCGTCGTGCAGTCGGCCGTGGAAGGCGGGCGGCCGGAACGCGGACGGCGCGAGGCGCGGCCTGGGCATGCGGAAGGTCATGCCGTCCATGACACCGCCGCCGCGGGCCCCGCGGGCGCTCCGACACCTTACGAAACCCGAACGCTCCGACGGGTCACCCACCGGCCGGCCGGCCTCGCTGACACGCTGCGCCCATGACCCGCGCCTCCCGTGTCCCAGCCGGCACCGCCACCGGCACCGTGCCTCAACTTCCGCTCGCGCCACCACCCGTATCGCCGTCGTGATCGCCGCCCTGCTCCTCGCGGCCCTGTCGGCCGCGCTCGTGGTCCTGCTCCGGAGCGACGTGACGGGAACGGGCTTCCTCGCCGGATACGCGGCCTCCTGGGCCCTGTTCGCGGGCGCCGTCGTAGTCCTGCGGCGCGTCCCGGCCCGCTCGGCGGTCCCGCTGGTCCTGGCCGGAGCGGTCGTGGTCACGGCCACGGGCCTCGTGGCGTCCCCGCGCACCAGCACGGACGCGTTCCGGTACGCGTGGGACGGCCGGGTGCAGGCGGCCGGCGTCTCCCCGTACGACCATGCCCCCGCCGACCCCGCTCTGTCCGGCCTGCGGGATCCGTGGCTCTTCCCCGACCGCGCCGCCTGCGCGCACGGCCAGGACCTCGCGCCGCTCGGCGACGGCCTGTGCACCCGGATCAACCGGCCCGCGGTGCACACGATTTATCCGCCGGTGGGCGAGGGCTGGTTCCTCCTGGTCCACGCCGTCTCGCCGTCCGGCGTCCGCCACAAGGCGCTCCAGACCGGCGGAGCCGTGCTGTCCCTGTCCGTCACCGGCCTGCTGGTCCTCGCCCTGCGCCGCCGGGGCGACCCGCGCCGGGCGGCCTGGTGGGCGTGGTGTCCGGCCGTTCCCGTGGAGGGGGTGAACAACGCCCACGCGGATGTCCTCGCCGTGCTGTTCGCCGTCTGTGCCCTGGTCGTCGTGGCGCGACGGCGGATGGCGGGCGGGGCCCTGCTGGGTCTGGCGATCGCGGCCAAGCTGCTGCCGCTGCTGCTTCTGCCGGGTGCCCTGTCCGGCGTACGGCGCCCGCGCGAGGCGGCGGCGGTCCTGGGGCCGGCGGCCGTCACGGTCGCCGCGCTGTACCTGCCGTACGTCCTGCTCTCGCACGGTTCGGTGCTCGGCTATCTCGGCGGCTACGCCGAGGAGGAGGGTTACGACGACGCGGGCGCGGGCGGCAGGTACGCCCTGGTGCGTCTCGTGCTCCCCGACGCGTGGGCCCTGCCCGCCGTCCTGCTCGTGCTCGCGGTGGTGTCGGTCCTCGTCGTGGTGCGCGGAGACAGCGAACGGCCCTGGCGGGGCGCCCTGGTGACCACCGGAACGGCGTTCCTGCTCCTGACTCCCGGCTACTCCTGGTACGCCCTGCTGCTCGTGGCGCTCGTGGCGCTGGACGGCCGCTGGGAATGGCTCGGCGTCGCCTTCGCCGGCGCGGTCGCGTACCTCGCGGGCCCGGAGGCCGGGAGCGGTGCCGTGACCGCCGCGTACGGGACGGCGGCGGTCGCGGTGGGCGGCGGCTGGTGGGTGCGTCGGCACCCGCGCGTCCGGCACCTCGCCCGCGGGGGCGGCGGCGGGGCCGGCCGCGTGGCTGTCAGACGCGGGTGAGCTCGGCGGCGCCGAAGGAGACGTCGAAGCGGTCGCACCAGATGCTGACACTCGTGTACTTGCTGAGGTCGGTGCCCTCGGGCAGGGCGTAGTTCTGGTCGCCCTTGTTGCCCTTGAGCTTGCCCAGGCTCAGGTGACGCCCGTCGTCGAAGACGCGCCAGCCGGCCACGCCCTCCTTCACCGGTGCGTCGGTCAGCCACACGCGGAGGTCCGGGCCGTTGCTGGTGTCGAGGTTCTCGAGGCGCAGCGTGTGCGTGCCGTCGGGGAGACGGATGATCTTCACGGTGCCGGAGGTGCTGTGCTCGTGGCTGATCAGTTCGCCGGAGGCCACCGCCTGCGGTGCGGCCGGCGGGGCCGAGGCGGTGCCGGTCGGCGCCGTGCCCGTCGACGCGCCCGACGACGCGGTGCCCGAAGGCGCGGTCGCCGGAGCGGAGGGCAGGGCCTCGCTCACGGTTTCGTCCACCCAGAGCTTCCACGGCTGGAACCAGAAGAGCCCGGCGCCGAGCCCGAGCACCACCACGGCCAGAGCGGCGATGCTGATTCGTCGACGTGACACCCTGCCCATGCGGTTCTCCCTGCATCGTTCCTGGTAGTAGCGGAGCCTCCATTCAACGCGCCCGCCCGGCGCGCGTCCCGGGCCAAGCGATGACGATTTCCTTACGTCGGTTCCCTGAGGGCCGTCCCGTGAATGATCGACGACTTGCGGTTCGACCCGCGAGGCTGCGCCTCATCCGGCGTGGGCGGGGAGCGCGGTGTTCTGCCGGCGGCAGAACACCGGCCGGACCGGGCTCCACGATCACTACAGTCCCCACTCATGACGACGATTGCGACGCGTACGGTCGAATACCCGGCCGACGGTTTGACGATGATCGGATACCTCGCGCTCCCGGCCGGTGCCGACCGCCGGCCCGCGGTGCTGATCGGACCAGAGGGCATGGGGCTCAGCGAGGTCGAGCGCCGCCGGGCCGATGCTCTCGCCGAGCTGGGATACGTAGCGCTGGCCTTCGACCTTCACGGCGGGCGCTATCTGGCTGACCCCGCCGAGATGCTGGCCCGCTGCATGCCCCTGCTCGCTGATCCCGACCGGATGCGGCACATCGGCCACGCGGCGCTCGACGAGTTACGCGCCGAGCCTCGGACCGACCCCGACCGGATCGCCGCCATCGGCTACGGCACCGGGGGCGCCATCGCGCTGGAGCTCGGGCGAGACGGCGTCAACCTGCGCGCGATCGGGACAGTCAACGCGACGACCACGGGCCGGGCGGGCGAGGCGGCGCGCATCCGCTGCCCGGTGTGGGCCGGGGTCGGATCGGAAGACCCGATCATGCCGCCTTCCCAGCGAGACGCGTTCGTCGCTGAGATGCAGGCCGCGGGCGTCGACTGGCGCCTCGCGGTCTATGGCGGCGCCTTGCACGCCTTCCACCACCCGCCGGTCGACCACCCCACGGTCCCCGGTGTCGGCTACCACCCACAGCACGCGCGGCGAGCCTGGCGCGACGTCGTCGACCTGCTCGCCGAGTGCCTGTCGTGACGGAGGACCGGGGGGCATGACCCAGCAACCCGGCGCCAGGACTGGTCAGCGTCGACACGGAAGGTCACGCGGGGACTCCCTGCCGCCGGCCGAACCGGTGAACTCGGGCAGCGTACGCAGCGGCCGCCCCGCGCCGCCGCCCCCTCCCTCCTTGGCGCGACGCGCCCGGAGCCGTCGGCCTGCCGCCCGTGCGGCGGGCTCCCGGCATACTGGTCACGATGCGTGTTGCACTGATCACTGCCGGATCCCGGGGTGACGTCGCGCCGTTCACCGGCCTCGGTCACGGGCTGGTGCGCGCGGGACACGACGTCACCGTCGTCACCCACGAGTCGTTCGGCGGGCTGGTACGCGAGGCAGGGCTGTCCTTCCACGGCCTGCCGGTGGATCCGCAGGCCGAGTTGCGCACGGAGCACGGGCGGCGACTGCTGACCACCCGCAGCGGCCCGGGGAAGCTGGCGACGGCGCTGGCCATGGCGGGGCGGCTGGTCGAGGCGATGGTTCCGGGGATGCTGGAGGCGGCGCGGGCGAGTGACGTGCTGCTGCTGTCGGGCTCCGTCGCGCCCCTGGGCCACGCCATCGCCGAGGGCCTGCGGCTGCCGAGCAGCGGCGTGTACCTCCAGCCGGTCGCGCCCACCACTGCCTTCCCGCCGCCTCTCGCAGGTACGCGGCCTTTCGGCGGCCGCGGCAACCGACTGGCCGGGCGGGCGGTCAACGCCGCCCTGGACCTGGTGTTCAGCAGAGCCGCACGGGCCGTCGAGCATGAACTCGGCGTTCCCCGCCTTCGTTCTCGGGACCGGCGCCGGAACCGGGAACGGCGGCACTGGCCGGTCCATCACGGGTTCAGTCCCCTGGTGGTGCCGCGCCCGGCCGACTGGCGTCCCGGGCTGACGATCGGGGGCTACTGGTGGCCGTACGCCGCGCCGACCGCGGAACTCCCGCCCGCCGTGCGGGACTTCCTGGACGCGGGGCCCGCTCCGGTCTTCGTCGGGCTGGGCAGCCCGACGGTGCCCGACCCGGAACGCGTGAGCCGGCTGATCGTCCGGGCGCTGCGCGAGGCCGGACGGCGCGGGGTGATCCAGTCCGGATGGAGCGGGTTGCGCGCCGACGGCGACGACATGCTGACCGTCGGAGAGCTGCCCCATTCGCTGCTGTTCCCCCACATGGCAGCGGTGGTCCACCACGCGGGTGCGGGGACGACCGCCGCCGGCCTGCGCGCGGGCGTGCCCGCGGTGCCCATGCCCGTGTGGTTCGACGGCGCGTTCTGGGCGTCCCGCCTCACGGCCCTCGGTGTGTCGCCCGGCCCGGTGCCGCTGCGACGGCTCACCTCCCCGCGCCCTCTCGCCACCGCCCTGACCGCCGCCACCCGCGACCCGGCGTACCGCCGGCGAGCCGCCGCCCTCGCCGGACGACTGCGGCAGGAGGACGGGGTGGCACCGGTACGGGCGGCGCTCGAGCACCTCGACGACGACACGCGCGAGGTGGAGGGAACCCGCCGCTGACCGGACACCGCCGCGACCGCACCGGTCGCCCGTAGGGCGCGTCGGCTCAGTGCAGGTCGCGGCGTTCCTCGTCGGTCACCGTCGGGGCGACCGGTGGGACCACCACCCGGCGGCGGCGCAGGATGCTCGTGTACACGGCCGTGCCGATGATGCCGACGGCCATGAGGATCAGCCCGACCAGGTCGAGATCGACCCCGTCGAGCTGCCAGTCGGTCGCGAAGGTCAGTATGGCGCCGACGGCGATCAGGATGATGCAGACTCCCAGACCCATGGTTTCCTCCCTTGCCGGGTCGGATGTCGCTCGCGTACCCCGGTCCTCGGCTCTCATCCCCTCGGCGGTCATGCCGGTGGGGTGGTGGTCTCGACGAGGTGGTCGACGACGTCGGTCAGGGCGGCGTTGCGGCGGTAGGCGGCGCGCTGGCCCTCGGCGCCGCCGCCCCGGGTCCGCAGCCGGGTCCAGAGGGTGTGCACGAGATCCGTGTCGCCGTGCTGGTCGAGTGCGGGGCGCAGCCGGGACAGAAGCTCCTCGACCTGGGTGACGGCCGGGGTGAGGCGGCCTGTTGCGGGGTCTATGGTCTCGCCGGTGATGCCGTCGCGGGCAGCGCGCCAGCAGGCCGCGCGCAGCATGTCGTCGGAGGGCCGGAGTGCCGGTTCTCCCGCGTCGACGGCGGTGAGGGCGGTGAGGGCGGTGGCGACCATGGCCCTGGCGATGGCTGCCAGCAGGACGGTGTCGTCGGGGGTGGCGGTGGCGTCGGCGGCACGGAACTCCAGGGTGGGCACGTGGTGGGAGGGCCTGATGTGCCAGTACAGGCCGCCGCGGTCCATGAGGGCGCCGGTGGTGAGGAATGCGCCGACGAGTTCCTCGAAGTGGGACGTGGAGGTGAAGTACGGCGGGGGGCCCGCGACCGGCCAACGGCCCCAGGTGGTCGTGCGCCAGCTGGCGTAGCCGGTGTCCCGGCCGTCCCAGAAAGGGGAGTTGGCCGACAGGACGATCAGGAGGGGGATCCACGGGCGCAGGTGGTTGCTGATCCGCAGGGCGGTCGCCAGGTCGGGGACGCCGACGTGGACGTGGCACGCGCAGGCGATCTGTTCGTCGTCGAGGGCGCGGAACGTCTCGGCGCTGCGGGCGTAGCGGGGGCCGTCGGTCAGCGGTGGGGGGCCGGGCGGGGCGAGGACGGGGGTTCCGGTGGAGATGACGCGCAGGCCTTGTCGTGCGGCGGCGCGGGCGAGGGACAGCCGTGTGGAGCGGACCTGGTCGGCGAGGCCGGTCAGGCTGGTGTGCGGGTCGGTGCGGGTCTCGACCTGGTAGCGGGTGATCTCGGGGCCCACCCGGTCGCCGAGTTCGCCGGCGGCTTCGGCGACCACCTTCTCGGCGTCGGCGCGCAGTTCACGGGAGGCCGGGTCGACCAGCAGGAACTCTTCCTCGACGCCGACGGTGAGCGGAGTCGCCGTCCGGGCGGGAGGCCGGGTCGGGTCATGGCGGCGGTCGGGTGGTGGGGTGACGGCCGGCGTGTGCCCTGTACTCGTCATGACGGCCATGCTGGCACGCGGAAGGGCCGACGGGCAGAAGGCAGAGTCGTCATCGGCCGGCACTCCGGCCGAATCACGGAGGGCCGCACGGAGGCGCGATCGGCTCCGTGCGGCCTTCGCGCGGGAAGGTGACGCCGGGTCAGCGGGGGTTGCGGCGTGGCTTGAGCGGGGTGGTGGGGAGTTCGGGGGCGGGCAGCCGGAGCGGGGTGCCGTCGTAGCCGACGACCTCGCCGAAGCGGGTGCCCGACATCCAGTCCTCCCTCGCCTGGCGGATCTCCTCGTCCGTGCGGGCGATGAAGTTCCACCACATGACGATCTCCTCCTCGAACGGCGTGCCGCCCAGCAGGACCGCCCGCGCGCGGTGGTCGGACTCGTTGGTGAGAGTGAGGGTCGTGCGTCCCGTGGGCACGTAGCCGAGCTCGGCGGGCTTGAGGACGGTGTCGGCGAGGCGCACGGCGCCCTCGTCGACGAGGAGGCCGTGCTCGAAGGCCGGGTCGACGTCGAGGGTGACGGTGGCTCCGGGGTCGACGACGAGTTCGGCGCCGAGCAGCGGGGTGAAGGTGCGTACCGGCGAGGTGTCGCCGGCGAGCGTGCCCAGGAAGACCCTGAGTTCGGCTCCGTCGATACGGAACGGCTTCGGCGCGTGGTGCTGGAAGTCGCGCGGGGCGTGGCGGTGCGCGTCGGGGAGGACGAGCCACAGCTGAACGCCGTGCAGGACGGTGGTGCCGGGGGTGGAGACCTCGGAGTGGCTGATGCCGTGGCCGCCGGTCATGAGGTTGATCTCTCCCGGCCGCACGGAGGCGTGGGTGCCGAGGCTGTCGCGGTGCTCGATCTCGCCGCTGAAGAGCCAGCTCACCGTCTGCAGCCCGGTGTGCGGGTGCGGGGCCACGTCCATGCCGCCCGAGTCGGCGACGAGGTCGGGGCCGTAGTGGTCGGCGAAGCACCAGGCCCCGATGAAGCTCCGGGCCCGCTGGGGCAGTGTGCGGCGTACGGTCATGGCGCGCGGGCCGCCCAACGGGACGTCCCGGGCGGTGAGGACCTCGACCTCCGTGCCAGTCATCTCCCGACCCCTTCCCCAAAGTAGTTCCATTTTCAACAATCATGAAGGATGATAGCCAGGACGACGTACCGCGACAACAGGCGAAGGAGCACAGGGTGAGCGACCCGGCACAGGCCACCTCGACGGCGACGGATACGGAGACAGGGAGCGAGGCCGGGACGGCGGCCGCGGCGACGGCGGTCGTGGCTGCGCGGTCCGCCCGGGCAGACCGGCGGATCTACCTCGACAAGCAGAACCCCGCTGTCTACCGGGCCCTCCTGGCCACGGCCGAGACCGTTCGGAAGACCGCCGCCGAGGCGGGCCTCGACCGCGTCCTCGTGGAGCTGGTCAACCTCCGGGTCTCCCAGCTCAACGGCTGCGCCTCCTGTCTCGACGTCCACACCCGGGCCGCGCTGCGGGCCGGTGAGACCACCCGGCGCCTCGGCGTGCTCGCCGCCTGGCGGGACACCGAGCTCTTCACCGCCCGTGAGCGCGCCGCGCTCGCCCTCGCCGAGGCGACCACCCACCCCGAGCAGGCCGACGCCCAGGACCGCGCCTACGCCGAGGCCAGGGAGGTGCTGAGCGACGACGAGCTGTCCGCGGTGATCTGGGTGGCCATCACGATCAACGCCTTCAACCGGGTCTCGATCCTCAGCAAGCACCCCGTCCGCGGGTCCGCCGACCGCTGAGCCGTCCGCCCCCGGGCTCAGGACGCCGGATTGCTGGCCACGACCTTCCCCTTCTGGTCGGCCGTCAGATAACCCACCGCGCTGTACTCGTTGATGAGGTAGAAGCGCATCGTGGGACGGTCCTCGTTGAAGGTCCAGCGGTCGACGACGACATAACGCATCGTCGGGTCGTCCACCTTCAGTTCCTTCTCGCCGCGCCGCATCAGCGACGGAAGCGTGTCCCACGCCATGGCGGCGACGTCGAAGGGCTGGTCGTCCGCGTCGGTGCCCAGCGTCCCGCCGGGGCCGGTCCTGCGGGCCACGCCGTTGCGGAACTCCCACCGGTCGTACGTGTTCGCCCCGGGCCGGGTCGGGATGGAGGCGAGCGCGTAGCCCTCGTAGACGGTGAGTTCCTTCATGGTGGTGCTGCCGGCGGCCTCACCCAGGGCCTTGATGACGCCACGGACGTTCGCCGTGGTGAGCAGGCTGCCCCGGAGCGCCGTCGTGCCCGCGTCGGCGGTGCCGGGGCCGCCGGCCGCGGTCGGCGTACGGCCCGTCGGAGAGCCCGCCGGCGAACTCGCGGCGGAAGAGGAGCCGGCGCCCTTCGCCCCGGTGCCGCGTCCGCCCTCGGTGCCACCGTCCGGAAGCAGGTTCACCACACCGAGCACGGCGGCGCCCGCCAGCACCACCGCGCCGGCCACCAGGCCGGCACGACGTCCGGTGCGCGACGGGGCGGGCTGCCCGAAGCCGCCGGACGGGACGGTCGGCGTGGCCCAGGCGCCCGCCGGCACCGGGACGGGCGGGCCGGACGGTCCGTGCGGGCCGGGCGGCCCGTAGGCGGGATGGGCGTACGGCGCGCCGAAGCCGGCCGCGGCCGGAGGTCCGGCCGGAGTCCCGACCGCCGGTCCGACCGCCGGTCCGACCGCAGGGCCCACGGGAGGCACGGCCGGCACCGCCGCCGGCGTGCCCGCCTCGGCCTCCGCGAGCAGCCGGTCCAGGAGCGCGCCGTCCGGGCGCGCCGCCGGATCGCGGACCAGGAGCCGTTCGAGTACGGGCGTGAGCGGCCCGGACCGCACCGGTGCCGGGATGGGGTCGTCGAGCACGGCGACCACGGTCGCCAGGCTCGTGGCGCGGCGCAGCGGATGGTGGCCCTCGGCCGCCACGTACAGGAGCATGCCCAGCGACCACAGGTCGGAGGCCGGATTGCCTTCCTCGCCGCGCACGCGCTCGGGTGCGATGAACTCGGGCGAGCCGATCAGGTCGCCGGTGGACGTGAGCCGCGAGGTCGCGCCGTTGAACGCGGCGATGCCGAAGTCCGTGAGGACGGCGCCGCCGTCGGGGCGGAGCAGCACGTTGGCGGGCTTCACGTCGCGGTGCTGGATGCCCGCGGCGTGCGCGGCGCGCAGCGCGGAGAGCACCTGGCGGCCGAGGGTGACCGCCTCGGCGGGCGACATCGGGCCCTCGGCGAGCCGGTCGTACAGCGAGCGGCCCTCGACGAGTTCCATGACGATCCAGGGGTGCGAACCGTCACCGGGCTCGACGATGTGATGGATCGTCACGACGTGCGGGTGGGAGAGCCGGGCCAGGGCCCGGGCCTCCCGGACGGCGCGCTCACGCGCCTGCGCGGCGAAGCCGGGATCGGCCTCCGCGGCCGCCGGGTCCGGCGGCCGTACCTCTTTGAGGGCGACGTCCCGGTCGAGGGCGATGTCCCGCGCCCGCCACACCGTTCCCATACCGCCGCTGCCCAGTCTGGCGACCAGCCGGAACCGCCCGTCGACCAGCGGTCTGCCACCCTCGCTCGTACTCATGGGCGGCATCGTAGGCGGTTCCGGTGACACCTCCGCTCCCGAGGCCCCGGGAGGGCCCGGGAGAGCGGTCTACGGCGTCTCGTCCCCGCCCGGGAGGCTGTCCATGAACGAGCTGACCGAGAACACCGCGCGGCCGGGGCCGGCCGGGCCGTAGCCGGGAGGCGAGCTGAGGCCGTGGGACTCCATCGTCGCCCGGTAGGCGTCGAGGAGCCGGATGTGGTACTCGAGCGGCGCGCCCGCCGGGTTGGCCTTGCCGAGCGGCGTGGTGGGCTCGGGGCACCAGGTGGTGAAGCGGGGCGTGATGCCGCGCGACATGAAGTACTCCAGGCCCTCCGTGGTGGAGGCGATGGCCTCGTCGACCGTCGTGAAGCCGAAGGGCTCGGCCATCTCCACGCCCGCCACGAAGTTGGGGATGACGTTGCGCGGGCCGAACACCTCGGCGGAGTCGAGGATCCGGCGGTGCCACTCGTCGCGTCCGACGTACCGCTCCTTGCCGGGGCAGTACAGCTCGAACAGGCGCTTGTCCCACACCTCGTAGTTGGGGTGGTAGATCTGGATGCCGTAGTCCTTGAACCGCTGGACGTCGGCCTTGGGCAGCGCCTGGGCGACGACCTTGCCGATCCAGCGGCCGGGGAAGCGCTCCTCGATGGCCTGGGCGTACTGGCCGTAGAAGTCGGCCTCGTCCTTGCCGGCGACGCGGGAGGTGACGGCGCCGCCCGTGAGGGTGTACGCGGTGGAGGCGCCGGCCGTGTCGTACTTGTCGATGATCGCGAGCGCCTCGAGCACCTCCTCGACGTCCTTCACGCCGGTGTAGGGCCGGCCCGCGGCCTTGTGCTGGCGCCAGTTGTGGTTGATGTCGCAGTACTGGCACTCCTCCTTGGCACCGAAGTACTGGCAGACGCGGAAGACCGTGAGGTAGATCAGGTAGCCCCACTGGATGGTGGGTGCCACCTCCATGACGGACTTCCCGTTGGCGAGGGTGTGCCGGTAGTACTCGGGCATCGGCGGAAGGCCGACGTCCGCGATGCGGCGGCCGTCGAGGTAGAGCCCGAGCATGCCGTCCTCGCCCGCGGCCACCCGGTAGGGCGAGGACGGGTTGACGCGGACGGAGACGACGGTGCGGCGCAGCTCGTACGGCCCGCCGGTGAGCACGATCTCCTCGGGCGGACGGCGCAGCGCGGCCTGCCCGAGCTCGGGCAGGGTGCGGTGGTCGAAGGAGAAGATGAAGTACGACTTGGGCTTGACCTCGCCCGCCGCCTCGTCGCCGGAGTCGGTGAGGGCCGAGTCGTCGAAGGCGATGCCGCCGCGCAGAAGGTCCTCCTTGATCACCGCCTCCTTCGGGACGTGCGGGAAGCGGTGCATGAGGTCTTCGACCTCGTCGGTGCGGCGGATCATGCGCGAAGACATCTCCTCGGTCGTGCGGTCGCGAGCCGGATGGGCCACTGACCACCCTAGGACGGCGCCGCCGGGGCCGGTATCCGACCCCGGTCGCACGCGTCCTCGGCCGCGGGGCGGAGGCCGGTCAGCCGCCGAGGACGACCTGGTGTCCGGTCAGTTCGAGCTCGAGCCCGTCCGGCTGGGAACGGGCAGCGGTGAAGTCGATGTTCCTGGGCATCGGCACCCGCCAGGTGTACGTGCTGCCGCCGAGCTCCGGGACGCGCAGCTGGAACTCGTCGGCCGCGACCGCCACGGTCGCCGTCGTGTCCAGCGGCCGGCCGTCCCAGGTCCCGGTGATGCGCAGCGGCGCCGACCGGTCGCCGCCCGCACCGCCGGATCCGCCGGGGGCCGGCGCGACGGTGAGCGCGCCGCCCTTGCCGAGCAGCCGGGAGACGACTCCGGACAGGTCCTCGTAGCCGATCGTCACGCGTCCGGTGACGAGGTTGGCGCCGGCGCTGCGCGCGGTGAAGGAGGGCGCGGTCAGGTCGTGCAGGTCGAGGCTCAGCTCGCGCACGTTGAGGTGGTCGCCCTGGGCGTTGACCGTGGTGTTGACGGAGAAGTTCCCCGCGGTCAGGGTCACGTGGTCGAAGCTCAGGTCCGCGGCCTGGGTGAGGAAGGGGAAGCCGTGGATCGACAGCTCGGTGAAGCCGTTCGTCGATCCCGATCCGTAGCCGTACTTCTCCTCGACGAGGGCGACGGCCTCCTTCTCCGCGTAGTGGACGGCGATCCGGTCCACGGCGACGAAGAGCCCCGCCAGTATCACGAGCGTGATGGTGAGCACCTTCACCCAGCGCCGCTTCATTCCCGTTCTCCCCCCGTGCGTGCCGTGTCCGCCCCCTGCGGGCACCGGCCCGGCCGATCCTAAGCGGTGCTCAGAAGTTGCCGTAGTTGACCTGCCAGGTGGGCAGGCCCATCCGGCGCCAGACGGCGACGACCCGGTCCCGGTCGTCGAGCGACACGCGGACCGCGTAGCGGGAGCGGACGTGGGCGTCGAACAGCTCGGCCTTGACGAGGTCGTCGGAGCGTCCGTCGTGGGACGCCCGCATCCACAGCTCGTCGAACGGCACCTCGTACCGCGCGAGCCAGGCCTCGGTCATCTCCCGGTGGTCCTCGCTGCGCCCGGAGAGCAGCACGATCCGGTCCTGGTGGGACGCCCGGAAGGCACGCAGGGCCTCGCGCACGGGCACGTTGAGCAGGTCGAGGTCGCAGCGCGAGAAGTCGTACGGTCCGCGGTCGCCGCGCAGGGCGAGCGTGCCGTCGATGTCGCACAGGACGGCGGAGGGCAGCGCGGGGTCCGCGACGTACGGGGTGACGGCGGGGCGGTCGTTGAGCCAGTCGTCGGTGAGCCGCCAGCCGCCGCGGGTGGCCTTGGCGTGCTTGTCGGCGAGGATGCGGATGATCTCCTCGCCGACGGGCCGGGCACGGCCGGCGTCGCGGCGGACGCACTCGTCCACGGGCACGTCGGTGAAGTCGTGCACGACGAAGGTGGCTTCGCGGCCGGCGACGGCGGCCTTGAGGCGCTTGGGGATGTGCGGGGTGAGGTGGGTGTTGTCGACGACGACGTCGAAGCCGTCGTCGACGGCGGCGCGGATCGCCGCGTCCTGGATGCCGAGCACGGTCTGCTCGTGGACGTGCGAGCGGCCTCCGTCGCCCGGCAGGTCGAGCATGGTGCGCAGGTCGTCGAGGTTGACGCGGCGCATCCGGCCCTCGGACCGCTCCTGGAGGGCACGGGCTGCGGTGGTCTTGCCGGAGGCGGGCAGTCCGGTCATGACATGGACCACGGGCACGGTCAGTTCTCCTCGTCGGTGGTGAAGGGGTCGGCGGTCTCCGGGCGCAGCTCGCGCCAGACCAGCAGGTCGGTGCGGCGGCCGTCGAGGCGCAGGAAGAGGGCGGAGCGCAGCCGCGGGTCGGGCAGCGCCTTGGCGGCCCGGGCGAAGGCCCCCCGGTCGTCGGCGAGGTGGGCGAGCGAGGCGTAGGCCTCGTCGATCGCCTGCTCGCGGACCGCGAAATCGTACTCCAGCCGGGTGATCACGGACCGCACCCAGGTGTCGAACTCGTCGGGGACCTGCTCCAGGAGGTCGTCGAGGGGACGGCCGCCCTGGGCGCGGATGCCGCCGAGCTCGGCCATGGACAGACCGAGACCCTGCGCCAGGACCTTGGCGGAGGTGCCGGCGAAGCGCTGGATGCCGTGGCCGCGCCAGATGTCGCGCTCGGTGACGCCGGTGAGGACCTTGTGGAGCCGCACGTACTCGGAGATCTTCGCCTTGGCGCGGACCCCGGACGCGAAGCGCAGCACGAAGCCCTCGGCGTCGGTGCCGGTGGACGGGCTGCCGTCGGGCAGCGTGCTGGTCTCGGTGAGCTTCAGGAGTTCGTGGAGCGCGATCGGCGGGTGGACGGTGACGACGGAGCCGATGCCCTGCCAGGCGCCGGCGGCCTCGGCGAGCGGCGTCTCGGTGCCGTCCGGGCCGAAGGCGGCGAGCAGCACGAGGTCGCGCCGGCCGCCGTAGTCGACGACGATCCGGTTCTCGGGGTAGACGATCTCCATGAGGTACGTCGTCCCCGGGACGAGCGCCGAGGTGTCGGCGGCGTCGAGCCGGCGCTGCGCCCAGGTGGCCTGGATGCTGACGAAGGAGCCCTTGGAGGCGACGTGCCACCGGCCGTCGTAGTGGAAGACCACGCCGAGGCTGCCGTCGACCTTCTCGTAGACCTCGAAGGGCTCGTCGGGGAGCGCGGGCGCGTAGGGGCGGCCGCTCTCGTGCTCGGAGACGTTGAAGAACTTGGGCAGCGGGAGGGCGACGATGCGGCCGGTGCGGTCGTCGGCGACGAGGCCGCGGCAACGGGTGGTGACCTGGTTCCACACGCCTTCGTACTGGCAGACACGCGTGTACGTGTAGATGGACAGCGGCAGCGCGGGGTGCGGTTTGCGGGTCACGTGTCCGGACGCGAGCGCGGCCGCCAGTTCGTCCGGCGGCAGCAGCGTGTCGAGAGTCAGGTCGGCCTGGCTCATGGGTTCCCTCCCCTGTTTCGAGGACGCTCATTCTTCTGTCCCGTCGCGGGCCTGACCAGCGAATTACCCGTCCACGAGTGGGTCCGGCATCCGAACCCGGGGGCGGGGGCGGGTGTCCGCCCCCGTAGACTCGCGGTCCTGAAGGACGTCGGAGAAGGCCGAGGAAGCGAGCGCAATGAATTACGCGGACACCACCGCCCCCATCTATGCCGAGCTCATACGCGAGCAGGGGGACGTCCCCGGTGACGTACGCCGGACCGCCGAAGAGGTGATGCGCGACCTCAGCCGTGTGATCCAGATGCCGCCGGCCGGACTCGGCCCGGCCGGCGTGCCGATGCAGTAGCCGCACCGCCGGTACGGTCACGGCGGACGACAGGGGGGGCGTGAGCATGACGGGTGCCGACAGCACGGGCGGGACCGGCAGCACGGGCGGGACCGAGGGCGCGGATCACGACCGCGTACGGCGGAGCTACGACGCCGTGGCCGAGGAGTACCGCGCCCGGATCGGCGACGAGCTGGACGGCAAGCCGCTCGACCGGGCGCTGTTGGGCGCGCTGGCCGAGCAGGCCGGCGACGGCGCGCGGCTGGCCGACCTGGGCTGCGGGCCCGGGCACGTCGCCGCGTGGCTGGCCGGTCGCGGTACGAGCGTGGTCGGTTTCGACCTCTCCCCCGCCATGGTGGCGATCGGCCGTGAACGGCACCCCGAGGTCGAGTTCCGCGAGGGCGACCTGCTGCGGCTGCCGGCCGGGGACGGCGAGTTCGACGCGGCCGTCGCGCTGTACTCGCTCATCCACCTCGCGCCGGACGAGCTCGCCCCGGCCCTCACGGAGATCCGCCGGGTGCTGCGCCCGGGCGGCGGGCTGCTGGTCGCCTTCCACATCGGCAGCGAGGTGAGGAACCTCACCGAATGGTGGGGGCACGAGGTGGACGTCGACTTCCACTTCCTGGAGCCGTCCGCCGTCGCGGCGGCCCTGCAGGAGGCGGGCTTCCGGATCAAGGCCCGGCTGGAGCGGGCTCCCTATCCGCACGAGGCGGAGACGCGACGGGCCTGTCTGCTCGCCCGCCGGGAGGACTGAACACCGAGGAACCGGGATCGGTCGACGACGCAGGGCGGGCGACGGAGAGCCGCGTGGTATACCAACTTGGTATACAAAGTCGGCGTCCGTCCGATCGTCTCCCCAGGAGGCCCCGTGTCGTCCCTCCAGCGCGCGACCACCACCGCCACCGTGTTCCGGAACGTGCGCCCCTTCGGCGGTGCGGCCGTCGACCTCGTGTCCGTCGACGGAGTCCTGGCGGACGCCGTGCCGGAGGGTGCCGTCGTGGAGACGGTGGACGGTGCCGGGCTGATGGCGCTGCCGACCCTGGTCGACGCGCACATCCACCCGGACAAGACCGCGTGGGGCGAGTCCTGGCACAGCCGCCGCGCGGCCCGGGGCATCGCCGAGTACGTGGCGGGCGACGTGGAGCTGGCTCGCGCGCTGCCCACGCCCGTGGCCGAGCGGGCCTACCGGCTGATGGCGCACGCGGCGGCGCGGGGCACCCGGGCGATGCGGGCCCACGCCGACGTGGCGCCCGCCTTCGGCCTGGCGGGCCTGGAGGGGATCGCCGAGGCCCGGGAGCGGCTGCGCGGCATCGTGGACGTGGAGCTCGTCGCCTTCCCGCAGCACGGCGTGGTGCGCACGCCGGGTGCGGCGGAGCTCCTTGCCGAGGCGGCGAGGAGCGGGCTGATCACGCATGTGGGCGGGATCGACCCGGCCGGTTTCGACGCGAGCGGTGACGCGGGGGCCGCGGGCGGCGACCAGCTCGGGACGGTGTTCGCGCTGGCCGAGCGCCACGGCCTGGGGCTCGACATCCATCTGCACGACCGGGGCGAGACCGGTCTCGCGCCGCTGCGGGACATCGCCGCCCGCACCAGGGCGCTGGGCCTCCAGGGGAAGGTGAGCGTCGCGCACGCCTTCGCGGTGGCCCAGCTGTCCGGCCGGGAGCTTGACGAGACGGCCGACCTGCTCGCCGGCGCCGGGGTGTCGCTGACCACGGTCGCGCTGTCGTCCGTCACGGTCCTGCCGTTCCGGCGCCTCGCCGAGCGCGGGGTGCGGGTCGGGCTCGGCTCGGACGGCGTGCGGGACAACTGGAGTCCGTTCGGCAACGCCGACATGCTGCACCGGGCGTGGCTGGCGGGCTGGGCCCTCGACGCCCGGCTCGACCAGGACCTCGAGGCCTGCTTCGCGCTGGCCGCGCACGGCGGTGCGGAGCTGCTCGGGCTGCCCCGGGCGGACCTGCGGCCCGGTGCGCCCGCCGACTTCATGCTGGTCGAGGGCGAGTGCGTGCCGCAGGCCGTGGTGGACCTGCCGCGCCGTGATCTGGTGGTGCGGGCGGGCCGGGTCGTGGCCCGCGACGGCGCCCTGGTCTGAGTCAGCCGGCGCGGCCTGCGAGGGTGCGCCAGAGGAAGGTGTGTTCCAGGGCGCTGTTGTGGGCGGTCTGCTCGTGGTCGGTGGCTCCGGCGTGGCCGCCGGCCAGGGTCTCGTGGAGCAGCACCCGGTGGCCGAGCTCGCGCAGCCGCGCTGCGGCCTTGCGGGCGTGACCGGGGTGCACCCGGTCGTCGCGGGTCGAGGTGGTGAGCAGGACGGGCGGGTAGGGCCGGCCGGCGGCGAGCCGGTGGTACGGCGAGAGCGCGGCGAGGTGCGGCCGGTCGGCCGGGTCGTCGGGGTCGCCGTACTCGGCCGTCCAGCTGGCGCCGGCGAGCAGGGTGTGGAAGCGCAGCATGTCGAGCAGCGGCACGTGCGCGACGATCGCGCCGAAGAGCTCGGGGCTGCGGACCAGCATGGCGCCCATGAGGAGGCCGCCGTTGCTGGCGCCGGTGATGCCGAGCCGGCCGGGCGTGGTGATGCCCCGGGCGACGAGGTCGCGGGCGACGGCCTCGAAGTCCTCGTACGCGCGGTGCCGTTCGGCCTTGAGTGCGGCGCGGTGCCAGCGGGGTCCGTACTCTCCGCCGCCGCGGATGCCGGCCACCACGTACGTACCGCCGCGGGCGAGCCAGGCCCGGCCGCGCACGGTGTCGTAGGACGGGGTGAGGGAGACCTCGAAGCCGCCGTAGCCGGTGAGGAGGGTGGGGCCGGGCTCCTGCTCGCGGGCGCCGACGACGGTGTACGGGACGCGGGTGCCGTCGGCGGAGACGGCGAAGTACTGCCGGGCCTCGAGGCCGGTGGCGTCGAAGCGCTCGGGGGCCTGCTTGATCCGCTCGCCGGGGCCGTCGATCTCGCCGCGGTGGAGCGTGGGCGGGAGGAGGTGTCCGGTGACGGAGAGGAAGTACTCGTCACCGGTGTCCGGGTCGGTGTCGGTCAGCGCGGCGGAGGCCAGCGGCGGCAGGTCGGCGAGTTCCCGGCGCCGCCAGGCGCCGGTGCCGGCGGCCGGGGTGAGGACGTGCAGCCGGCTGGCGACGTCCTGGAGGGTCTCGACGACGAGGTGGTTGCGGGTCCAGGAATGACCGGCCAGGGCGGTGCGCTCGTCGGGGGTGAAGAGCACCTCGGGATCGCGGCGTCCGGCGAGGAAGTCGTCGAACCGGAAGGCGAGGAGGGAGCCGGCGGGCTGTCCGAGCCAGGGCGCCTTGGGCGTGACGAGCAGCCACTCGCGGTGCACGGAGCTGTCGGCGTCGTCCGGGACCTCGATCCGGACCGGCTCGCCGCCGTCGGTGAGCAGATGGGTCTCGTGGTGCCAGAAGTCCCGGTAGCGGACCGCGAAGGAGCGCTCGAAGCCCTCGGTGGGGTCGTGCCAGGCGGACACGGCGAGGTCGGACGCGGTGCCCTCGTGGACGAGCGGGGCCTGGTCGAGCGGGGTGCCGCGGCGCCAGCGGCGCACGGTGCGCGGGTAGCCGGAGGCGGTCAGGGAGCCGGGGCCCTCGTCGGTGCCGACGAAGACGTGGTCCTCGTCGATCCAGCCGATGTCGGTCTTGGCCTCGGGCAGCGTGAAGCCGTCGGTGACGAACGCCCGCTCCTCCAGGTCGTACTCGCGCACCACCACGGCGTCGCCGCCGCCGCGCGCGAGGCTGACCAGTGCCCGGCGGAACGCGGGCCGCAGCACCTGGGCGCCCGCCCAGGTCCAGTCCTCGCCCTCGGCGTCGGCGAGCGCGTCGAGGTCGAGCAGCACGTCCCAGGCCGGCTCGTCGGTGCGGTATTCCTCGAGGGTGGTGCGCCGCCAGATTCCCCGGGTGTGGCCGGCGGCCTGCCAGAAGTTGTAGAGGTACGGGCCGCGGCGGCGGGTGTACGGGATGCGGTCGGGCGCGTCGAGGACCTCGCGCAGGTCGGCGACGAGCTCGCGGAAGGCCTCGTCCCCGGCGAGCTCGGCGGCGGTCTCGGCGTTGCGCTCGCGCACCCAGGCGAGCGCCCGCTCGCCCTCGACGTCCTCCAGCCACAGGTAGGGGTCGGCTTCGGGGCTGGTGGCGCCGGTGTCCGCGCTCGTCTCGCTCATGGGGAGATTGTGGACCACGCCACCGGCACCGGGGAGCGGCGGGCCCCTCAGGCCTGGGGCAGCAGGCCGAGCTGGTCCAGGAATTCCATCTGGTCGAAGTACAGCCGGTAGCTCTCGATCCTGCCGTCCCTGACGGTCGCGAGGTCGGTCCCGCGGATCGTGACGGTCCTGCCCGTGGCGGGCAGCGTCTCTCCGTCGGGCAGCTGGATCGGACCCGTGTTGACGCCGCTGAAGATGCCCTCGTCGATCGCGGTGTCGTCGGTCTCGTACTGGTGGAGGGGTGTGAAGGTCGCCTCCGGTATCGATTCGGTCATCGTGCGCCAGTACTCGACGATGGCGTCGCGTCCGTGCAGCTCGCCCTCGTCGGGTGTGACGGCGACGGCGTCCTCGGCGTAGAGCTCGGCGAGCGTGGTGAGGTCCGAGTGGGTCACCGCCTCGGTGAGCCGGTCCATGACGTCGCGTGCCTCGCCCATGATCCACCTCCGGTGGTTCCTGTCCGCGTGGCGGCCGGTGCTCTCATTTTCTCACCGGTGTCCACCTCCGGGAGGTCGGGCGCGGCCGTCGGGGGCCGGCCCGCCGCGGACCATTGGCGTATTGGTTCGCGGTCGGACCAATTCTGCGCCCATGTCGGCCCACCACCTCACCGTCCGACGGAAGTTAACCAATCGATTACTGCACGGCCGTATACCTTTGGGGCCCCTTCCCTCATCCTGTCCTCGGCGTGCCACCGGGGCACAGCGGGACACGAGAGGCGGGGCATGACTCCCATCAGCCGCAGAGGGTTCGTAGGCATCGGGGCGGGACTCGGGGCCGGGCTCGTCGCCGGGGCGGCGCTGCCGACCGGGACGGCGTCGGCGGCCGCGCAGGCGGCAACGGGCACCATCACCGACGTGAAGCACGTCGTGATCCTCATGCAGGAGAACCGCAGCTTCGACCACTACTTCGGTCGGCTCAAAGGCGTCCGGGGCTTCCGCGACCGGGCCGCGGGCAACATCCCCGGCGGCTGGGGCATGTTCAACCAGCCCAACTGGGGCGGCCGGCAGTACCCGTGGAAGCTGAGCTCCACTCCCCCGGCGGGCGGTGTGGACGGGGAGACACTGGCACAGTGCAACGGCGACCTGCCGCACAGCTGGACCTCCCAGCACGCCGCCTGGAACAAGGGCCGGCTCGACAACTGGGTCGCGGGCGTCGGCAACACCCGCACCCTGGGCCACCTGGACCGCGGCGACATACCCTTCCACTACGCGCTGGCGGACCACTACACCGTCTGCGACGCCTACTTCTGCTCGGCGCTCAGCGCGACCGGCCCCAACCGCACGTTCCTGTGGAGCGGGAAGATCGACGCCTCCAGCAAGGACGGCGGCGACGAGTCCGGGCTGACCTGGGAGACGTACGCGGAAGCCCTCCAGCGGGCGGGGATGAGCTGGAAGGTGTACCAGAACGCCCAGGACAACTACGGAGACAACGGTCTCGCGTACTTCAAGCGGTTCACCGACGCCAGGCCGGGCGACCCGCTGTACGACCGCGGCATGGGCTCGGTGCCGAAGGTCACCGGTTCGACCCCGGACGACATCGCCGCCGCGATCCGCGCCGACGTGCTCGCGGGGACGCTGCCGCAGGTGTCGTGGGTGGTGGCGAGCGAGGCTTTCTCCGAGCACCCGTACGCCCCGCCGGGCGACGGCGCGCACTTCGTGGACCTGGTCTACCGGGCGCTCGCCGCGAACCCCGAGGTCTTCGACTCGACCGTGCTGTTCCTCAACTACGACGAGAACGACGGCTTCTTCGACCACGTGCCCCCGCCGGTCGCGCCGCCCGGGACGCCGGGCGAGTACATCGACGGAGTACCGATCGGCCTCGGCTTCCGCGTCCCGATGATCGTCATGTCCCCGTGGACCCGGGGCGGCTGGGTCAGCTCCGAGGTCTTCGACCACACCTCGGTGCTGCGTTTCCTGGAGGTGTGGACGGCCGCCCTCGGCACTCCCGCGACCTGCCCCAACATCAGTGCCTGGCGCCGCAAGGTGACCGGCGACCTCACCGGTGTCTTCGACTTCGCCCACCCGGTGTACGGGGTGCCGGCGAACCTGCCGTCCACCGCCAAGGTCATCGGCCAGTCGACCTGCGGTCCGCTGCCGAACCCGGTCCCGCAGGACAACGCCCTGCCGCCGCAGGAGAGCGGCACCCGGCCCGCGCGCGCCCTGCCGTACCAGGTGAACGGCAATCTGGACCGCTTCGAGTTCGGCGCCGCGGGCAAGATCCTGGCCTGGTTCTCCATGAGCAACCAGGGCGCCCAGGCCCGCCGTTCGGCGCACTTCTCGATCCACCCGCACCAGTACCGGGACACCGCCGCCTGGCAGTACACGGTGGATCCCGGCACGACCGCCACCGACTACTTCAACATCGGGCTCGGCTCGGGCTCCGGCAAGTACGACATCTCGATGATGGGCCCCAACCGCTTCCTGCGCCGCTTCATCGGCGACGCCTCGAAGGCGGGCAAGGACATCGAGGTCGCCGCGCGCTACGCGACCGAGCCCGGCACCGGCAAGACCGCCCTCTACTTCACGATGACCAACAACGCGGCCACTCCGGTGACCTTCACCATCCGCTCCGACGCCTACCGCGGCGACGGCCCGTGGACGTACACGGTCCCGGCGAAGTCCTCGCGCGAGGACTACTTCAACGCCGTCGCGTACCACAACGGCTGGTACGACTTCACGATCCTGGCGGACATCGACGGCACCTGGTCACGCCGCTACACCGGCCACATCGAGACGGGCGCGCCGAGCCTCTCCGGCTGACCCCACCCGGCACCGGCCCCCGCCCGCGGGAGGAATCCCCCGCGCGGGCCGGTGCCCCGACTCCCTCATGAACCGCCGGACGGCACGGCCGGCACGGACGGCCGTCCGGCTTCGCGGCTGCCGTAGCGCGCCCTGTACCAGGCCACCTGCTCGGCGGTCATCGACGAAGCGACGGCATGGACGTCGCCGACACGGCTGTCACCGCGCCGGCGCTTCCTGCGGCTGCCGGTCCCGCCGCCGTGGCCCGCGCTCTCACGGGCGCGGGCCACCATCACGGACACCTGGGAAGCGGGCTGCCAGTGCAGGGAGTACGCGGGAGCGTTGGGGTCCGGGACCTCTTCCAGGGGCACGCCGCGCTTCGCCAGCAGCCGCTCCAGCCGGTCGAAGCGCAGCCGGCGGCCGAAGCGGCCGTACCGCTCACGGATCACCGGGTTGACCGCTCCGCTGCCGCCGTACGGGAGCCGATGCACCTGCAGGGTGAAGTGGTGGCCCTCCCACGGGTGACCGGGTGACTCGCGGGACCAGAAGAACTCGGCCATGCCGTAGTCGCGCCACATGCCGTGGTCGTCGAAGGAGTTCTCGGCGAAGTCCGGACCGAGGATTTCGGTGACCCGGTCGGGACTGTCCGTCGGCCTGGCGCCCAGCACGGTTCCGGAGGTGATCACGTCCACGTAGAACGCGAGGGAGTACGGGGTCAACTGGTCCTTCCTCGTCGGGCCGCGCAGCCCGAGCGGCTGCCTCAGCATAGGCGCCCGGACCCGCTCCCATCTCACCCTTTTGCCGGATATGAATGATTTCCGGATGATGGGTTCGGTTAGTGAGGCTGAGAGGGCCGCCGACGGCCCGTACCGCAGACAAGGCGTGGAAAGGCGGTCTTTCACCGTGTCTCGACCGAGAATCCTCGTGGTGGGCGCCGGTTTCGCCGGGGTCGCGTGCGTACGGCGCCTCGAACGGCGGCTCACCGGGCGGGAGGCCGCGATCTCGCTGCTCTCGCCCTTCGCGTACCAGCTGTACCTGCCGCTGCTGCCCCAGGTCGCCTCGGGTGTGCTCACCCCGCAGTCGGTCGCACTGTCGCTGCGGCGCAGCGAGAAGCACCGGACCCGGATCATCCCCGGCGGCGCCGTCGGCATCGACACCGAGGCCAAGGTCTGCGTGGTGCGCACCATCACGGGCGAGACGGAGGCGGAGCCGTACGACCACCTGGTGCTCGCTCCCGGCAGCGTCACCCGCACCTTCGACATCCCCGGACTCGCCCAGTACGCCCGGGGCATGAAGACCCTCGCCGAGGCGGTGTACCTCCGCGACCACGTGATCGCGCAGCTCGACCTGGCCGACGCGAGCCAGGACGAGGCCGAGCGGGCCGCGCGGCTGCAGTTCGTGGTGGTGGGCGGCGGGTACGCGGGCACCGAGACGGCCGCCTGCCTCCAGCTGCTCACCCACAACGCCGTCAGCCGCTACCCCCGGCTCGACCCGAAGCTCATCAAGTGGCACCTGGTCGACATCGCGCCCACGCTGATGCCCGAGCTCGGGCCCAAGCTCGGCGCGGCGGCCCTGGAGATCCTGCGCAAGCGCGGCATCCAGGTCTCGCTCGGTGTCTCGGTGGCCTCGGTGGACGAGGAGAACGTGACGCTCACCGACGGCCGGGTGCTGCCCTGCCGCACGCTGATCTGGACGGCCGGCGTCGCGGCCAGCCCGCTCATCGGCACGCTGGGCGCCGAGACCCTGCGCGGCCGGCTGGTCGTCGAGCCGGACATGACGGTGCCGGGTCTGCCCGGCGTGTACGCGCTCGGCGACGCGGCGGCCGTACCGGACCTGGCCAAGGGCGAAGAGGACGCGATCTGCCCGCCGACCGCCCAGCACGCCATGCGCCAGGGCAAGGTGATCGCCGACAACCTGGTGGCGACGCTGCGCGGCGAGCGGACGCGCCCGTACGTCCACAAGGACCTGGGCCTGGTGGTCGACCTCGGCGGGCGCGACGGCGTGTCCAAGCCGATGGGGGTCGAGCTGCACGGCATGCCAGCCCAGGCGGTGGCGCGCGCCTACCACTGGGGGGCGCTGCGGACGAACGTGGCGAAGACCCGGGTGATGACCAACTGGCTCCTCAACGCGTTCGCGGGCGACGACTTCGTCCGCACCGGCTTCCTGGCCTCGAAGTCCGGCACGCTGCGGGACTTCGAGTACACGGACGCGTATCTCACGCCCGAGCAGATCCGCGCCCACACCGCCTCGCTGCGCGCCGCGAAGTCCTGACGTACGCGCGGTGAGAGCGAGCCGCTCGGTCTGACCGGCGCGGACCTGCCCCGACTGCGGGAACGGCCGCGGCGCTGCGCCCGGTCTTCGCCGCGGCCGGCACCGACGCGGCGGCACACGCGCGCAACGCGCTGCTCGCCGGTCGAAGGGCTCCGTGCCGGTCAGATGTCGATGACGCGGTAGGCGATCGTGTAGACGCCGCCGGAGCCTTCCAGGGAGCGGTACTGGACCTCGGCGCCGACCTCGCTGCCGGTCACCAGGGTGGCGCCCAGCTTGTCCGAGCCGAACGTGTCCTTGTCCCAGAGCGTGAGCGTGCGGGCCTGCTCGCGGCCGAGGACGAGGGCGGGGTTGCTGTTGCCGTCGGTCATCGAGCGGACGTAGCCGGCGCCCATGGTCTGGTACGAGATGCCGTTGCCGGGCCACACCTTGACCTGGTTTCCGTTGGCGTCGGTGATGTTGAGGTAGGCCTCGTCGTGGTTGCCCTCGCTGTTGCGGTGGCAGGTCAGCTCGATGAGCTCGATCTTCACGTAGTCGATCGGCTCGGCCTGGGCGGTGCCGGCGAAGACGCCGAGGCTGCCGAGTCCGAGCAGTGCGGCGGCGGCGACGCGGACGGTCCGGTGCTTGCTCATGTGGAAATCCCCCTTGTTCGACGTCATGTGCGTGACGTCCGGTTGGCGTCCCGTCCCTTCGGAGCGGGCCGTTCGTGCCGTTCCCCTCGGCACGTCCCTTACTGTGCCCGGCACGCCCTGACGTCTTCTACGCGCGTTCCACTGGACGGAACGGCGCGGCGGCGGTCACCGCGGGCCCTCCCCGGGCCAGGCCGCGGGCGAGACAGCCTCCCAGGGCCGCGCCCGCCTCGGCGACGGCATCGGCCAGCGGTCCGAGCCGCCGCCCCGCCCTGACCATGCCGGCGAGCGCGGCCACGACGCGGCCGTCCGGCGACCGTACGGCCACCGCCGCGCAGCACACTCCGTCCATCACGTCCTCACGGTCGAGCACGGCGCCCGCACGCCGCGGCCCCCGCAGCGCCAGCCCGGCGGCCGTGTCGAGCCGGAAGCCGACCCCGTCCGGCACCGGCACCACGGGTTCGAGCTCGCCCGGCACCGAACTCACCGTCAGCGCCTGGTCCTCCCGCATCACCACGAGGAGGGCGCTGGCCCCGGTCACCGCCCGCAGCCGGTGCAGCGGCAGCCGGGCGGCGGCGCGCAGGCCGGGGTGCGGCTCCCAGGCGAGGCCGAGCCGATAGAGCTGCGGGCCGACCCGGTAGCGCCGGTCGCGGCGCTCGACGGCGCCGACGGCCACGAGCTGGTCGAGCAGCCGGTGCGCCGTGCCCTTCGGCACCCCGCAGGCCTGGGCCAGTTCGGTCACGCCCGCCGCCTCGTCCCCGTGTCTTCGCAGTGCCTCCAGGAGCGCGAACGCCCCTTCGAGCACCCCTCTGCCCCGGTTCGCCGTGGTCCCGTCTCCCGGCATGTCCGTGTGCTTCATGTGTCGTCCCCCTCGGATCCGCTCGCGTCCGGCCGCGGTCCCCCGACGGCGCGACGGCTCCCGGACGCAGAGGACACCATGCGGCAGAACGGACGTACCGGCCAAGTCGTTGCGCGGCGCGTCGCGGCGTCCCGTCGCTCAGCCGGCGATCGTCGCGGCCGGGCCCATGACGACGACGGGGTTCCGCGCCGGGTCGAGGGCGCGGAGGAGTTCGGTCATGTTCTCGCGGGGCAGCGAGACGCAGGCCTGGGTGGGGCCGCCGTGGTCGACGTGGATCCAGACCCCGCCGCCCCGCTCCGGGCCCAGCGGGCGCTCCTTGTTGAGCGGGGTGGTGCCGGGGACGCGGTTGTAGTCGATGGCGACCACGTAGTCGAAGGAGCCTTCGAGCGGCTCGCCGAGGAAGCCGGTGCCGGAGACGGCGAACTCCTCGTCCTGGTCGTACGGGATCCTGGCCCCGGGATCGGGGAGCCGGCCGCCCGCGTCGCCGAGCCGGTAGACGCCGGTCGGCGAGCGCAGGTCGTCCGCCACGTGGTCGTCGGTCCACCCGCGCAGGGCGTTGTGTCCGCGCCAGGGACCGGCGGCGCGGTGCCAACGGCCGGCCGCGTCCCGCTCGTGGAGCACGGCGGTGACGACGTTGCCGTCGACGCCGTCGCCGCTCACCACGAGGACCTGGGTGGTGCCGTCGGGGATGCGGGCGTGCGTACGGGGGCCGACGCCGGTGATGCGCGAGGGCGCCCGGTTGGCGCCGTCGCGCGCCTCCTGACCCTGCGTCCGGTCCCGGTCCGGACCGTGGAGCGGGCCGTGCAACGGGGACGTGGAGGCGTCGTGCGCCGGCGGCGGCGTTGCGGACGGCGGACGCTGCGCGGTACAGCCGGTCAGGGCTCCGCCCAGGGCGAGGGCCGAGAGCAGGGCGCAGGTCAGCACCGCGGTGGTGCCCTTGCGGACGGGCATGGGAGGGCTCCTCCGAGGCTCGGGGCGATGCCCGGATCCGTACCCGGTCGGCACCCGGGCCTGTCGCGGCCGGCGCCCCCTCACCCGTTCGGCCGATGCGGCAACGCGTTTGACGGTTCGTCGCGGGGTGGGATTTCCTGCCCGGATGAACGCGCTGCGCATCGAAAGCATCGACCCGGCCGACCCGGTGGCCGCTCCCGCGCTCCTGGCGGACTGGCGGCTGATCCACAACACGATCATCCCGACGGCCCCGCTCTCCGCGGACGAGGTGCGCGAGCGGGCGGGCCGAAACCGGCTCGACGTGGCCTACGCCGACGGCGCCGCCGTCGGCTGCTCCACCGTCCGCCCGCCGGACGACGAGACGCCCGCCGCCACGGTCATCTCCCGGATCCTGCCCGAGTACCGCGGCCGGGGGTACGGGACCGCGCTGTACGAGCGGGGCCTGGCGCACGCCCGGACGCTGAGCGAGGCGGGTGTGGAGACGGTGGTCCTGGCGAGCAACGAGGAGGGGCTGCGCTTCGCACGGGCCCGCGGCTTCGTGGAGACCGAGCGCTACGTGCTGCCGGGCGACACCGTGGCCTTCGTGACGCTGCGTCTGGACGAGGGCGCGGCGCCGGCGGAGGCGTAAACCCGCTGGACCGCACGCCCCGGCTGCGGCACCATCGGAGCATGATCGACAGAATCGAGTCCACCTTCACCCGGTGAGCGCCCAGGAAGAGCGCGGAGCGCTCACCTCCCGGCCCTCGCTGTACGCCTACGTCCTCGGTCGGCTAGCCGCCGAGCCGGACGGCCGGCCGCCTGTCGGCGGCTATCCGGCTCCTGATGAGCCGTCAGTGCCCCCGGGCTCTGTTCGGCTGCGGGGAAAGAAGGCCTTCGCCGCCGTCCGGTCGGCCCTCGGCCCGCTGCTCGCCGGTCCCGACACCCGGACCGCCGCCGAGGCGGTCGAGCGCCGCCTCGCCGGACTCCCGGTCCCGGTGGGCGCGCTGGTCGGCGCCGTGCTCTCCCTGCCGCTCGACGACGAGGCCGCCGCGCGGGCCCTCGGCCGCCGCCTGGTCCGTACGGGCCGGGAGAGCCGGTCCGTCAGCGTGGGTCTCGCGCTCATGCGGCGGCTCGGGGAGCCCGAGGACGTGCCGTCCCTCAGGACGCTCGCGCGTCTCAGGAACCTTTCGAGCCTCGCCGTGGCGGCCCTGGAGCCGCTGGATCCGCAGACCGCCGCGCTCCGCTGGCTGGACGACCGGGTCACGAAGTCCGAGCTGCGTCCGCTGGTGGACGCCCTGCTCGTGGCGCCGGCTTCCGGCCTCCGGGCGTTGATGGTCGGGCCGTCATGGGACGTGCGCGCGGTCGGGCCCTCGCCCGCCCGGCGCATCGCCGAGGCCGTCGGCCTGGCCGGGCTGCTGCGCGACGGCCCGGTCGACCCGCGCCTGCTCGCGCGGGCGGGACGGCTTCTCGTACGGATGGCGAGCCCGCGCGACTACCAGGCGGAGATCCTCTGCTACGGCGACGCGGTCGAGGTCTGCGAGGCCGTCGTGCGGCGCGCCTCCGCGCTGCCCCCGACCGTCGACCACGCCGCCGTGCTGCTGTCCCTCGCCGTCGACCTGCACAGCGGGCCGACGCATCTCCTGCCCTGGCGGGAGGGACAGCGCGAGCAGCTGCTCGACGCGCTCGGCGCCCTGCTCGCCTCGCCCGCGTGGGAGGGCGCCTTCGAGGAGCCCGGCCCGGACGCCCCGTCCGCCGTGCGGCGGCGGGCGGCCTGGCTGCGGTACACCTCCGAGCTGCTGTTCCGGACGCCCGGGCCGTCCGGGCGGCTGAGGATCGTGGTCCTCTCGCGCGATCCCCTCGACGGCGAACCGGTCGAGGCCCGCGTCCTCGTCGACGACAGGCCACTCGTGCCGGCGCTCTTCGGACGCGGCGCCGCCGAGGCCCCCGAGTACCTCCTCGACCGGCGCGCCCTGCGGGCCACGGAGGAGCCGCACGAGGTGAAGCTGGCCGAGGCGTGGTGCAGCGAGGGCTGTTGCGGCGCGCTCCGGGTGACCGTCGTCCGCGAGGGCGACGAGGTGGTGTGGCGGGACTGGCGTCATCCAGCCCGGCTGCCCTCCGGCCATCCGGCGCCCGAGCTCCCGGCGTACCGCTTCGACGCCGCCGCCTACGACGCCGAGCTCACCCGGGCGACCGCCGACGACGGCTGGTCGTGGCCGGCCCGGACCGCCGGCCGGCTGATCGACGCGGGGCTGCGGGAGCGTCCCGGGCTCCTCGCCCGCTGGGACGCGAGGTTCCTCCACGCGGGCGCCGACCACCGGGCGCCGGACACCACCGTGCTGTGGTTCCTGTACCGCCCGGGGTTCTTCGAGGGCGCGGTGGACGAGGACGGGCCCTGGCTCCAGTTCGTCTGGCGCCTGCCCGACGACGGCGCTCCCCCGGCCGAGCGGGCGGCGGCCGCGCTGCGGCGGCTCGCGGAGGAGGACCCGAGGGCCTGTGCCGACTGTGTCGCGGGCCGCCGCTGAGCCGGCACCGACGGCCCTCTCCCAGGGGTGCTGACGCTCCGTCAGATCCGGTGCGTCACACCTCTGGGAACCTCGCGCCCCCGGCGCTACCCTCCGCGCATGATTCCGACCGTGGTATGGGGAACCGGAAATGTCGGGCGTGCGGCGATCCGTGCCGTCGACGCCCATCCGGCGCTCGAACTCTCGGCCGTCCTCGTCGCGAACCCCGCCAAGGTCGGCCGTGACGCGGGTGAGCTCGCCGGGCTCGGGCGCGTGCTGGGCGTGGCCGCCCGGGACGACGTGACGGCCGTGCTGGCCGAAGGCCCCGGCGCCGTGGTGTACGCGGCGTCCGGGGACATGCGTCCGGACGAGGCGCTGGGCGACGTCGTCCGGGCCGTGCGGGCGGGCGCCGTGGTGGTCACGCCGTCGCTGTACCCGCTGTACGACCACCGGGGCGCACCGCCCGAGTTCCGGGACCCGGTCCTCGCGGCGGTGAAGGAGGGCGGCGGATCGCTCTTCGCCTCGGGCGTGGACCCGGGCTGGGGCAACGACGTGCTGCCGCTGCTCGTGAGCGGTCTCGGCAGCACGGTGGAGGCCATCCGCTGTCAGGAGATCTTCGACTACTCGACGTACGAGCAGGAGGAGTCGGTCCGTCTGCTCGTCGGCATGGGGCAGCCCATGGACTACGAGCCGCCGATGCTGCTGCCCTCGGTGCCGACGATGGTCTGGGGCGGGCAGCTGCGGCTGATGGCCCGGGCGCTCGGCGTCGAGCTCGACGAGATCCGCGAGACCCTGGACCGGCGTCCGCTGGAGGCGACGGTGCGGACCCGGACGATGGGCGAGTTCGCCGCGGGTACGCAGGGCGCGGTCCGCTTCGAGGTGCAGGGGATCGTCGACGGCGAGCCCCTCCTGGTGATCGAGCACGTCACCCGGATCCATCCGGACTGCGCCCCGGACTGGCCGGTGCCGCCGGACGGTTCGGGCGCGCACCGGGTGATCGTGGAGGGTCGGCCGCGGATCGAGGTGACGGTCGAGGCCTCGGACGAGGGCGAGAACCGGTCGGCGGGCGGCAACGCGACCGCCGTGGGCCGGCTCGTGGGAGCGATCGACTGGCTGGCGGAGGCGGAACCGGGGCTGTACGACGCGCTGGACGTGCCGTTGCGCCCGGCGGTGGGGAAGCTGGGAAGGAGAAGGCGGTGATCATCGACATTCCTGAGGGGCAGGAGCCGATCGGCTACGTGTGGGGCGACATGGTGCCGGGCATCGGCATGGCGGCGGCGAACTTCTCGTTGTCCGTGTACTCCCACACGACGCTGGGGCTGCGTGAGTTCGAGGCGGCGCGGCTGCGGATCGCGCAGATCAACGGGTGCCGGTTCTGTCTGGACTGGCGGACTGACCGGGACGGGGAGAAGGTCGAGGAGTCCTTCGCCGACGCGGTCCTCGAGTGGCGCACGACGGACGCCTTCGACGAGCGGACCAGGCTCGCGGCGGAGTACGCGGAGCGGTACGCGCTCGACCACCATCACCTGGACGAGGAGTTCTGGTCCCGGATGACGGCCGCGTACAGCCAGGTGGAGATCGTGGAGCTGACGATGAGCCTGGGCTCGTGGCTGGCGTTCGGCCGGCTCAACCGCGTGCTCGGTCTCGACACGGTGTGCGTGCTGCCGACGCACTGAGCGGCGGCGGGGCGGGCGAGGAGGGCCGGCCGGGATCTCTCCCGGCCGGCCCCTTCGCGTGCGGTTCGCACCCCGGCCGCCTCACAGGTCGGTCGCGATGATCTTCTCGATGTTGCGTTCGGCGAGCGCGGTGATGGTGACGAACGGGTTGACGCTGGTGCTGCCGGGGATGAGGGCGCCGTCGATCACGTACAGGCCGTCGTAGCCGTGCAGGCGGCCGTGGTTGTCCGTGGCCTCGCCGAGGACGGCGCCGCCGAGCGGGTGGTACGTCAGGTGGTCGCCCCAGATCTTGTAGGCGCCGAACAGGTCGGTGCGGTAGATCGTGCCCTCCTTGGCGTTGATCCTGTCGAAGATCGTCCTGGCCGCGTCGATGGAGGTCTGCTTCCAGGCCCGGTCCCAGCTGAGGTCGACGCGCCCGGCGGCGGCGTTCCAGCTGAACTGGGCGCGGTGCGGGGTCCTGGTGATGGACAGGTAGAAGGACGCGTAGGTCTCGATGCCGGTCGGCAGTGGGGCGACCTCGGCGAAGGCGCCGCCGGCGTCCCAGTTGTCGATGCCGGCGGTGGGCATGGCGGACTGGAGCTTCCCGGTGGGGTCCCACATGTGGTTGGCCCGGCCGCACATGACGTTGCCGTTGTCGCCCCAGTTCTTTCCGACGCGGTCGTTGAGCGCGGGCAGCGCGCCGGTGGCCTTCAGCCGGGTGAGCAGCTTGCTGGTGCCGACGCTGCCGGCGGCGAAGAAGACCCGGTCGGCGGTGACCGTCTTGGTCTCGACGGTGGCGCCGGTGGTGTCGGTCCGCTCGATGACCACGGTGTAGCCGCCGCCGGACGCGGGAGTGACGGTGGTGACCCTGTGGAGCGGGGAGACGGCCACCCGGCCGGTCGCGGCGGCGCGCGCGAGGTAGGTCTTCTGCAGGCTCTTCTTGCCGTGGTTGTTGCCGTAGATGACCTCGCCTTCGAGGGCGGACTTCGGTACGGCGCCCGTGGCCTCCTGCTTCATGTAGTCCCAGTCGTAGACGTTGGGCACGAAGACGAAGGGGAAGCCGGAGCGTTCGGCGTGCTTGCGGCCGACGCGCGCGTACTGGTAGCAGTCGGCGCTCTCCCACCACGCCCGGTCCACGTCGGTGACGCCGAGTCCGGCGTTGGCACGCGGGTAGTAGGTGGCGTACATCTCGGCGGGATCGACGGTCGGCAGGAGCGACGGGAAGACCTCGCGGCGCGGCGTGACGGCCATGCCGCCGTTGACGAGGGAGCCGCCGCCGACGCCGCGGCCCTGGTAGACGGTGATCCCGGCGAAGTCCTCGGCGTCCAGGATCCCGGTGTAGCGGGGCACGTCCTTGTCGAGGGGGAAGCCGAGGAACTGGCTCAGCGGCTGCTTGGTGCGGGTGCGCAGCCAGAAGGAACGGTAGTCGGGTCTGGTGGTGTTGGCGAAGATCTTCCCGTCTGAACCGGGAGTGTCCCAGGCCATGCCCATTTCGACCAGATGGACGTCGACGCCCGCCTCGGCGAGCCGGAGCGCGGCGACGGAACCGCCGTATCCGGAGCCGACGACGAGGGCGGGGACGCGGGCCCCGGAGGGGATGGACGCGAGGGCGGACCGGACCTCGGCGGAGGTCGCGGCCTGCGCGGAGGCGGTGTGACCGGCGAGCGCCAGGCCACCCAGAATGGAACCGGTTCCTGTGACGAACCGACGGCGGGTCAGGCCTCTGGAATGCGAGGCCGAAAAGGATCTGTCACTCACGTGATGTTCCTCACCCTGGGAGGGAATGGGAACATGTTCTACTGGGACGTTCTTGGGAAGTCACGAGAAACCGACCGGTAACTTCCGGCCGAAAATCATCGCTCGCGATCACGTTCGAGCAACGAACCCACCCCCGCGTGTCGAACGCGGATACGGGCCTGATAAACCTTCACGTCTGGTCGTCGCTCTGCCGCCTGCGAGTGCGCGTGGACGGCACCGGGGGGGTTTCACGCTGGACGGGCTCGGAGCGCTGCGGCGCCGTGCCCGGGTTCCACCTTCGCTGCTCCTTCCGGGCTGCCCGCTGCCCGCGGCCGCGCGCGACGCGGATCGTGAGAGGGAGCGTGTGCATGGGCGGAACCGCCCGTAGCAAGGCATTCAGATGGGGTGCGGCCGCCGTCGCCGCCCTGGCCGTCACCGCGGCCGCCGTCCCGGCTTCGGCCGCGCCGGCCGCGCCGGCGAAGGACCCGGGCCCGCAGCGGGTCGGAGCGGCACCCAAGGCGCCGAAGGGCGCCGTCCGCACGGCCGATCCGGCCCCGGGCGAGACGCTCGACCTGAGCGTCGTCCTGGAGCCCCGCGACCCGGCCGCGCTGCAGCGGTTCGTCGCCGAGGTCTCCACCCCCGGCTCGCCGCGCTACCGCCAGTACCTGGGTACGGGCGAGTTCGCGAAGGTCTTCGGCGCCGAGCCGGAGACGGTGCGCGAGGTGCGCGCCGGCCTCGAGGCCAAGGGCCTCACCGTCGGCGAGCTGGAGGCCGACGGCCTCACCCTGCCGGTGAAGACGACCGTCGCCGGCGCGGCCAAGGCCTTCCGGACCGAGTTCGACGGCTACAAGCTGAAGGACGGCACGACCGGCCACCTCAACACGGCCGCCCCCGCCTTCGACGGCCGGGTCGCGGACGAGGTGCGCACCGTCGTCGGTCTGAACACCCTGGACTCGTACAAGCCCCGCAACACCGGCGTCAAGGGCGGGAACCGCAAGAAGCAGACGGCCACGGACACCCGTGCCCTGCAGCCGCGGCTCACCGGCACGACCCCGACGATGTGTCAGGACGTCAAGGACTACCTGGCGTACGCGGGCGACCCCGAGTACCCGCCGCTGTACGACACCAAGGACTACTGGAGCGCCCGCTCGCTGGCCGCCCAGTACAACATGGCCAACCAGCCGAACGTGCAGACCGGCGCCACCATCGCGGTCTACGCGCTCGAGAACTACGACCCCAAGGACATCGCGGAGTACCAGCGCTGCCACGGCACCCGGGTGCCCGTGACCGCCGTCCGCGTGAACGGCGGGCCGACCGAGCCGGTGGACCCGTTCGGCAGCGGCGCCGGCCTGGAGACCGCGCTGGACGTCCAGACCATCATCGGTCTCGCCCCGCAGTCCAAGATCCTCGTCTACCAGGGCAAGAACACCTGGACCGACGCCACGGCCACGTACCGCCAGATCGTCACCGAGAACCGCGCCAAGGTGGTCTCGGTCAGCTGGGGTCTGTGCGAGGTCCACACGCCGGCCGACGCCCGGTCCGCCCAGAACCTGATCTTCCAGCAGGCCGCGGCCCAGGGCCAGACCGTCGTCGTCGCCTCCGGCGACAGCGGCTCGACCGGCTGCTACCTGCCGATCGACGACGAGGGCACTCCGCACCCCGAGGTTCCCGACCAGGACCAGCTGGTCGTCGACTTCCCGTCGGCCTCGCCGTACGTCCTCGCGGTCGGCGGCACCACGATGCAGACCTCCGTCTCCAACCAGACCACGTGGTCCGGCTCCGGCGGCGGTGTCTCGCGCGGCTTCACCGTCCCGGCGGACGGCTTCCAGGCCGGCCGCACCGGCGCGGGCTACAGCGACCTCTGCGCGGCGCCCGCCGACACCACCTGCCGTCAGCTCCCGGACGTCGCCGGCGTCGCCGACCCGGCCACCGGCTACCCGATCGCCTTCGGCGGCGGCCAGTACTGGGGCGTCATGGGCGGCACCAGCGGCGCCGCGCCGGTCTGGTCCGCGCTGCTCGGACAGGCCAACCAGGACCTGGCGTGCCAGGCCAACGGCCCGGTCGGCGCCGTCCACCGCGCGCTGTACCAGCTGCCGGCGACTGCCTTCCGTGACGTCACCACCGGCAACACCAACCTGACCAAGTCGGGCAACTTCAGCGGGCTCTACCAGGCGGGCGCCGGCTTCGACCTGGCCACCGGCCTCGGCACCCCGAACGGGCGCGAGATCGTCGCCGGCCTGTGCAAGGCCGTCGCCCCCTCCCCCGCGAGCACCTTCGACGCGCTCGCCCCGGCCCGCATCCTGGACACCCGTTACGGCATCGGCCGCACCGGCACCTCGCCGGTCCCGGCCAAGGGCACCGTCAAGCTGAAGGTGACCGGCGTGGGCGGCGTCCCGGCGTCCGGCGTGACCGCGGTCGTCATGAACGTCACCGCCACCGCGCCGGCCGGCCCCGGCTTCCTGATCGCGTACCCGAGCGGCACCACCCGCCCGGCCTCGTCGAACATGAACTGGCTGAAGGGCGAGACCGTCCCGAACCTGGTGACCGTCCCGGTCGGCAAGGACGGCTCGGTCGACCTGTACAACGCGGGCGGCTCCACCGTCCACCTGATCGCGGACATCTCGGGCTACTTCACCACCGGCACCGAGGGCTCGACCTACGTGCCCAAGGGCCCGGCCCGCATCCTGGACACCCGCAACGCCATCGGCCGCGCCGGCACCTCCCCGGTCGCCGGCAAGGGCACCGTCTCCCTGACGGTGGCGGGCGCCGGCGGCGTCCCGGCCACGGGCGCCACCGCGGTGGTCCTCAACGTCACGGCCACCTCGCCGACGTCGAACGGCCACCTGATCGCCTACCCGAGCGGCACCACCCGCCCCACCTCGTCGAACATCAACTGGCTCACCGGCCAGACCCGTCCGAACGCGGTGGTCCTCCCGATCGGCGCCGACGGCAAGGTGAACCTGTACAACGCCGGCAGCGGCACCGTGCACTTCATCGCCGACGTCTTCGGCTACTACACCCCGGGCGCGGAGGGCAGCACCTTCCACACCGCGGGCCCGGCCCGACTGCTCGACACCCGGTACGCGCTCGGCACCTCCGGCACCACGCCGCTCAAGGGCGGCACGCCGCTGGCGCTGAACCTGAACGACGGTCACACGCTGGCCAACGCCAAGGCGGTCGTCCTCAACGTCACCGCCACCGCGCCGACGAGCAACGGCTTCCTGACGGTGTGGCCCGACGGCACGACGCTGCCGAACGCGTCCAACCTCAACTGGACGACCGGGCAGACCACGGCCAACCTCGTCACCGTGCCGGTCGTCAACGGCAAGATCGACTTCCGGGCGAACACCGGAACGGTCCACGTGATCGCCGACCTGTTCGGCTACTACTCCTGAGACGTCACCCGTGACGCGTCACCTGACACGTCACTCCTGATCGCGGGAGCCCCCGGGCCCCGTCCCCGTCGCGCGAGCGCCGGGGGCGGGGCCCTCGCCGTCTCCGGAGCCGGACGTCAGGGCCGCGACAAGCACCGCCGCGAGCGCCGCCCAGGCGAGCGCACCGGGACCGGCCGCCCGCCAGCCGAGACCCGCGAGCAGCACTCCGGCGAGCAGCCCCGCGGCAAGGGCGCGCCGGTCGCGGGTGAAGGCGAGGGCGCGGCGGGCGGTGCCCGGGGCGACGCGCTCGCGCAGGGCGAGGCGGCACACCAGCAGCGCCGCCGCGACCGCCGCCGTCAGGGCCAGGACCATGCCGTGCACCACCTCTCCGCGCCGTACGCAGCGGGACCGCCGTGCGGCCCGCTCCGGACCAGTCTCCCCGGCGCCGCGCGCGACCGCGCGCCGGCTCGCGCGTCAGGCGGCCAGGAAGGCCTCGATGGCGTCGGCGAGCTCCTTCGGGGTCTCCTCGGGCGCGTAGTGCCCGGCCTCGGGCAGGACCGTGAGGCGCGCGTTGGGGTACCAGCGCAGCCACGTGGCCTCCATGGCGTCCGCGCCGAGCGCCGGGTCGTGGGCGCCGACGACGAGCAGGACGGGCGCCGGGTTGTCGCGGACCCGCTCGTGGAAGTCCGTGCGCGACCAGGAGTCGAGGTAGGCGCGGAAGGCGGTGGCCGAGGAACGGCGCAGGGAGCGGTCCACGAGGGCCGAGAGCCACGCGTCGTCGTAGCGGCCGCCGGTGGTGTTGTCGATGATGACCCGGCGGTTGCCGGGGTTCTCGGCGGCGCCGGCGAAGAGCGCCCAGGTGTCCTCGTCGAGCGGGAAGCCGGCCGCGGAGACGGGTGAGATCCCGACGATGGAGCGCACGCGCTCGGGCGCGTCGAGCAGCATCAGCTGGGCGGCCTTGCCGCCCATGGAGTGGCCGACGACGGAGAAGGTGTCCCAGCCGAGGTCGTCGGCGACGGCCAGGGCGTCCGCGGCGACCTCCTCCATGGTGTACGCGCCGTCGGCGTCGATGGCCTCCCCGTAGCCGCGGCAGTCGAGGAAGGCGTAGGACCCGGTGGTTCCGTCCAGGTGCTCGCGGAGCGGTGCGAAGCTGCTGCGGTCGCCGAACCAGTTGTGCAGCACCAGGGCCCGGTGCGGACCGCTGCCCTGGACGTCGTACGGAAGAACCCGGCCGGTCATGATGCCCCCTGGTCACGAGGTGTCGGGGCTGCGCGCCCGCCGCGGCAGCCGACGCCGAGTCTCGCGAGCCGTCCGGGCCGGGTCAATGCCCCCAAGGGGTGGTTCCGGGTCCCGGCGGACGGGGCTCGTGGGGTCCCGGCGCGGCGTCCAGGCGTCCGTACCGCCGGGGACTCCGGATGCGGTGCCCTTCCGGGCGGGAGCATGCTGGCTGTGTGACCTCGAACGGCGCGGCAGGCACCGCCCCGTCGGCCGAGACCGGGCCCGCGCGCCCGGAGCCGGGCGCCGCCGGGTGGGTGGCGGACGCCCTGACGGCCGTCCTCGCGGAGTCGGTGCTGCGGGCCGTCGAAGCGGTCGGCGGCTACGCGGGCGGGGTCTATCTGCGATCCGGCACCTCGGGGCTGCTGCGGCTGGCCGTGCTCGCGGGGCTTCCCGGGCAGCTGTTCCGGCCGTGGTGGCGGATGCATGAGAACCGGCCGTTCCCGGTGGCCGAGGCGCACCGGTCGGGCCAGCCGGTCCACCTGGGGGACGTCGAGGAGGCCATGCGACTGTTTCCCCAGCTGGTGGCCAGCCTGCCGTTCCCCTTCGCCTCGCTGTACACGCCGGTGCTCGGCGGCAGGGAGCGGTACGGGGTGCTGGTGGTGCTGCGCACGCCCACGCCCGGGGTGCCGGTGGACGCGCGGGACCGCAGCCGGATGCTGCAGGAGGCGCGCCGGCTCGGTGTGACGCTCGGCGCGCTCGCCGCCCACGGGACACGGGTCGAGTGGCCGGGCGAGCCGGTGTCCGTCCAGCTGCCGACCAGGACCGGGCCGCGCGTACGGATCGGCTATTTCGACTGGGACCTGGATTCCGGCACGCTCACGGCGGACGCGGGTCTGCGCGAGATCCTCGGCATGCCCGACCCGCTGCCGTGGACGGTCGAGTCGCTGACCGCCCGGCTGGTCCCCGAGGACGCCTACGCCCTGGGGGCGCTGGCCCGGCAGGCCGCGGAATCCGGCGGTCCCGCGGCGCGCCGGATCCGGCTGAAGGGCCCGGACGGCGGTCTGCACCTGCTGGAGGTGACCGCCCGGCCCCTCGCCGACGGCCGGGACGGACACGTCCTGACCGGGTCCCTGGTCGACCTGGGGACCGGGCTCGTCGGCTCGGACGCCACGGACCGGCTGCCCCGGGCGATCCTGGCGATCGACCGGCTCGGGAGGATCACGTACGTCAACGAGCGCACCGAGGCCCTGCTGGGCGTGGCGCGCGGCGCCCTGGCCGGCCGGCCGCTGTGGGAGGCGGTGCCGTGGTTCGCGCACCCGTACCACGAGGAGCAGCTGCGCGGGGCCCTGCTGTCGGACCAGCCGATCCATTTCCTGGCGCACCCGGGACGCGGGTCGTGGCTGTCGGTCTCGCTCTATCCGGGGCGGGACGGGGTCACCCTGGTGCTGGTACCGGAGGGCGACCTGGCCGCGGGCGACCCGGCCGAGGGCGGGGCACGGGGCGGGGCCGCCGCCGACGAGGACGACGGTCTCTCCCCGCCCGAGGGGCGGGCGGCGGCCCTGTACCGTCCGGTGGCCCTCGCCATCGCGCTCTCCGAGGCGGTGACGGCCCGCCAGGTGTCGGCGGTGGTCACCGAGGAGCTCCTGCCGGCCTTCGGCGGACGGCAGCTGGCGATCTATCTGCTGAGCGAGCGGCATCTCTATCTGGCGTGGGAGACCGGCTTCCCGACGGGCTTCCTCGAGCCCTTCGACGGGGTCGGCCTCGACGCCCGGGTGCCGGGCGTGGAGACGTTGACGACGGGACGGCCGCTGTTCTTCGAGTCGATGGACCAGCTCGGCACGGCCTATCCGGGGATGCCGCTGGACGCGCACACGGGGGCGCGGGCCTTCCTGCCGCTGATCGCCTCGGGGCGGCCGGTGGGCTCGTGCATCCTCGGCTTCGACAAGCCGCGCGGCTTCACCGCCGAGGAGCGGACGGTGCTCACGGCGCTCGCGGGGCTGATCGCCCAGGCCCTCGAGCGGGCGCAGCGCTACGACTCCGAGTCGGCGCTGGCCCGGGGGCTGCAGGACGCGCTGCTGCCGCACCGGCTGCCGGTGTACGAGGGCGTGGACACGGTCGGCCGGTATCTGCCGGGCACGCAGGGCATGGACGTGGGCGGCGACTGGTACGACGTGGTGGAGACGGAGCCGGGCCGGCTGGCCCTCGTCATCGGCGACGTGCAGGGCCACGGGGTGGCCGCGGCGGCCACGATGGGTCAGCTGCGCAGCGCGGTACGGGCGTTCGCGCTCAGCGGGCACCCGCCGCAGGAGGTGGTGCGGGCCACCAACCGGCTGCTCATCGATCTGGACCCGGGCCAGTTCGCGAGCTGCTGCTACGTCGTCCTCGACCCGCGCACCGGCGAGGCGGAGGCGGCGCGGGCCGGGCATCCGCAGCCGCTGCTGCGCCGGGCGGGCGGCGGCACGGAGGTGGTGGAACTCGCGGGCGGCGTGGTGCTCGGCGTGGACGGCGCGGCCGGCTATCCGGTGACGCGGCTGCGGCTCGAAGCCGGCGACGTGCTCGCCCTGTTCACGGACGGTCTGGTGGAGCGGCCCGGCACGGACATCGACGAGGGCGTGGAGCGGCTGCGCCGCACGTTCGCGGCCACCGGCACGGCTCCGCTCGCCGATACCGCCGACCGGCTGATCCGGGAGGCGCGGCAGGCGCCCGACCGGCCCGACGACATCGCCCTGCTCCTGGCGGCCCGCTGGGGCTCCCACCCGTCCGGGTGACGCCCGGTCGGTCGTACGGCGCTGGTTGTCCGGGCGCTGCCCGGAGACGCTGGGCGGAGCGGGGGACGTGCGGTGCCGACCCCCTTCACCCCGTCCGAGGAGGACATGTGCAGCAGGACAAGCAGCCGGAGTACCGGCCCGTGGTGTTCCGCGACCGGGCGGCCGGGTTCGCCTTTCTGACCCGTTCCACGGCGAACAGCGACCAGACCATCGAGTGGGACGACGGCGAGACGTATCCGGTGGTCGACGTCGAGATCTCGTCCGAGAGCCACCCGTTCTACACGGGCAAGGCGCGGACGGTGGACACGGAGGGGCGGATCGCCAGGTTCGAGCGCCGCTACGGCGGGGACGACGCCTGAGGCGCCGTGCCGGCGAGGGCCGTGGCCGTGCGACCGCCCCCGGCCGGACGCGGCGCGGGGGCGGTGGTCGACGGCCGGGGCGGCCGTGGGTCGGGCCGGTGTCGGGAGAGACCGGCCGTCGCAGGATCAGGCCTCGACGACGCCGGACTTGGCGACGCGGACCTCGGCCTTGGTGCGACCGGAGGGAGAGCCCAGGGCCTCGACCTTCTTGACGACGTCCTGGCCCTCGACGACCTGGCCGAAGACGACGTGCTTGCCGTCGAGCCAGTCGGTGACGATGGTGGTGATGAAGAACTGCGAGCCGTTGGTGTTCTTGCCCGCGTTCGCCATCGAGAGCAGGAACGGGCGGTCGTGCTTGAGCTGGAAGTTCTCGTCGGCGAACTTCTCGCCGTAGATGCTCTTGCCGCCGGTGCCGTTCTCGTTGGTGAAGTCACCGCCCTGGAGCATGAACTGCGGGATGACGCGGTGGAACGGGGAGCCGGCGTAGCCGAAGCCGTGCTCGCCGGTGGCCAGCTCGCGGAAGTTGCGGGCGGTCTTCGGGACGACGTCGTCGAAGAGCTCGAAGACGATCCGGCCGGCCGGCTCGTCGTTGATGGTGATGTCGAAGAAAACGTTGTTGCTCATGGGGACATCCTGTCATTCCTCAGCCACTGCGCGCGCACGGGCCTGCCCCTCTCGGGTGTCGGCGCGGGATGAGGACAGGCGGGAGCGGCGCTACATGCAGGTGCCCCGTAGCCCTTGAAGGGCGGTACGGGGCACGGGAACGTCCGACGGTCCGCGGCGTACGTGGCATGCGCGCGGCGCGTGGAGCACGTCAGCCGGTGAGCTGCGGGGACTCCGCGGTCAGAGGAGACCGCCGGTCGTGGGCGCCTCCGGCGCCTGTGGGGCCTGGACGTCGCCGGCGCCCTCGACGGTGTCGCCCAGGAGGGCACCGACGCCCTGGTCCTCCTGGAGCAGGCCGGTGACGCCGCCGGCCGCGCCGCCGGAGTCCGCGGCGGAGGCGTTCGGGGGAGGGGTGACGAGGGCGGTGACGACGCCTGCGGCGAGGGAGGCGATGGCGAGCATGCTGCGCTTCTTCATGCCCGGGTCAACTGCGCAGGGCCGTCGAGGTTACGGGTGCCGCCCGCACCGATTCCGTACGTCGTCATCCGGCCGGCCCGACGCGGCGCATAATGCATGACAGTAGGAAATTTCACCATTCCGGCGGAACCATCCTTTCGCGACGGATGTCTTCCCCAGTGACACCACTGTCCCCATCGCACGAGGAACCCGGGGGACGCCATGCTTCACCGTCAGAGCCTCGCGGCCGCTGCCGCGGGCATTCTCCTCACCGCCGGGATCGGCGCCACGATCCCCGCAGGTGCCACTGCCGCCCCGACCCGCACCACGACCCCGCCGGCCATGGCCCAGGTCGTGAACGTCCGCTGGGGCGGCCACCCCACCTTCGACCGGCTGGTCATCGACGTCCGGGGCACGATGCCCCCGGTGAGCGTCACTCCGGTGAAGGTGCTGCGCTACGACGGCTCGGGCCAGAAGGTGCCGCTCGCCGGGAAGTACTTCCTGGAGATCAAGCTCTCGCCCGCCGCCGCCCACAACGATGCCGGCCAGTCCGTCTACAAGGGACCCCGGCTGCTGAAGATCCACCTTCCCGCCCTCAAGGGTGTCGCCCTGACCGGCGACTTCGAGGGCGTGGTCACCGTCGGAGCCGCCTTCCACGTCAAGCCCTTCTACAAGACCTTCGTCCTGCACTCCCCCGAACGCTTCGTGCTGGACGTCGCCCATCCCGCACCCCTGTGCCGCGGCTGAGCCGCGACCGCCACGGGGCGGTGGCCGGTCCCGGGCCGGCCACCGCTCCTTCTCCGGTCGGGACCGGGGTCAGGAAGGGTCCGCGGTCTCCAGGTAGACGGTCTCGCCGGTCCGGCGGGCCCGGTCGATCGCGACCAGCCGCCGGAAGGTCTGCCGGGTCATCTCCCGCTCCCACTCGGCGAGCGAGCGGACCTGGCAGGCGCTGTGCTCCTCCGGGTCGAGGACGACGGCGTCGATCTGCTCGTCGGTCAGCTCCCCGCCGTCGAAGATGAAGCCGATGTGGTTGGCCGGCCAGTCCTCGCCGCGGTCGCAGGTGAAGTGGGTGCCGAGCAGCCGGGGTTCGCCGGCGAAGACCAGACCGGTCTCCTCGCGGCATTCCCTCAGGGCCGTCTCCCACGGGGTCTCGCCCGGATCCATGTTCCCGCCGGGCCACTGCCAGTGCTCGGACGCCTGGGTGGCGAGGAGCTGGAACGGGCGCCCGCGCGTGTCCGTGAAGTAGAGGCAGGCGTACGCGGTCGCTCTCGGCAGCGTCGCGATGTACTCGGCGGGCGGCAGCCAGGCGTGGGTCATGGGGCAGCTCTTTCTCGTCGAGGGCGGCAGAACGATCACCACCATCCAAGCGGTCGGACCGGCCCCGTCGGGCCCCCCGCACGGGCGTCACCGGATCGTGTGATCACCTCGGTCCAGGACGTCGACAGCCGGCCGGCGCCGTTCCCGTGGACGACCGGCGTGGGTCAGCGGTCGCCGGGGTCCCGGAGTTCGCGGAGCAGCCGGCGCTCCACGAGCCGTTCGTGCACGAGCCGTCCGACGAGGGCGCCTCCGTACACCACGAAGCCCACGCCGACGAGCCACGACTGCAGGACGAGGACCGTGCCGAACTGGCCGTAGGTGACGGCGTTGGAGGCGATGAGGGGCGAGAAGACCAGCTGGGAGAAGACGCGCAGGCCGAGCAGGCCCAGGGCGGTGAGGACGGCTCCCGGGACGAGGGCGCGCCAGCGGATGCGGCCGCACAGCAGGAAGCGCTGCGACCACCAGAAGAAGAGGAAGGTGCCGACGACGTCGCCGACGGCGACGAGGGTGGTGACGGCTGCCGACGCGTGTTCGGAGACCGGGCCGGCGACGAAGAGGAGGAGTGCCGCGACGAGGACGGCGAGCCAGACGACATGGCGCCACATGGTGTGCCAGCGGGCGGTGGGCAGGTCCCAGACCCGTTCGTAGCCGGTCTGGACGGCCGATCCGAAGGTCACGCCGAACGCGGCGAGGGCGGCGAGACCGAAGGCGGTGGTGCGCTGCAGGGCCTGTCCCGGCTGCCCGAAGAGCCGTTCGACCTCCTCCTGGGAGACCTCGGAGACGCCGAGGCCCTGGACGAGCCAGCGGGCGAAGCCCTGGCCGCTGGCGAGGTCGGCGGCGGCGACCACGATGAGGAGGGGCACGAGGGTGAGGAGGCTGAGCGCGGCGAACCCCATGGCGCGGTGCATCAGTTCCACCTCGCGGCCGCGGTTCCAGACGAGGCCGACCGGTGACGCGAGGACGCGGACGTGGAGCCGGTGGAACCAGTGGCCGTGCTCGGCGGGGGCACCGTCGCGCGGCGCACCGGAAGTGGGGGGCATGCCTCGTCGAGTACCCCGCCGGCCGGCGGAACCCGTCCGGCATGCGGCCGAACGGGTGCACCTGCCGCCGGAGACTCAGTGCCGGACGGGGCGGGCGGCGGGACCGGGGCGGACGGTAACCTCGAAGGGGGTGAGCGGCCTGTGCTCCTCGCCGGTGCAGACGACCTCGACGCGGACGGGCGCGCCGCAGTCGGAGTGGCTGATGTCCAGCGGGGTTCCTGCCGGGTCGCCGGCGTGGGTGTCGCCCCACTGCTTGAGGGCGAGCAGGACGGGCCACAGGTCGCGGCCTCTGGAGGTGAGGCGGTACTGGGAGCGGGTGCGGGAGCCGGGTTCGCGATAGGGCTCGACGCGCAGGATTCCGGCGGCGACGAGCTTGCGCAGCCGGTCGGCGAGGACCGCCTCGGAGAGTCCGAGGTGGCGGCGGAAGTCGTCGTAGCGGCGCACTCCGTTGAAGGCGTCCCGCAGGATCAGCAGGGACCACTTCTCGCCCACCAGGTCCAGCGCGCGGCGGACCGGGCAGTTCTCGGTGTCGATCTCCAGCCACTCCATCGTCCCACTCTAACGAGCTGACTGCGACGTTGACAGTCAGCCGACCGAACATCTAGCTTCGATCTTCGAAGTCAGATGGCGGGCGCGCGCCCCCGGCGGAGGGAACAGTGATGGAGCGGACACGAACGGTGCGCTGGGAGGACGCCGCGGCCACCGCCGCGGCCGCCGGCACGATGGCGGGTCTGGACTTCCTCCGCGCGATCGCCGAGGGCCGCCTTCCCGCCGCGCCGCTCGGCGCGCTGCTCGGCTTCGCCCTGGACGAGGTCGAGGACGGCCGGGCGGTTTTCTCCTTCGAGCCGGGCGAGGAGCACTACAACCCGATCGGGAGCGTGCACGGAGGCGTCTACGCGACCCTGCTCGACTCGGCGGCGGGCTGCGCCGTGCACTCCACGCTGCCGCAGGGCATGGGGTACACCTCGCTCGACCTGTCGACCCGCTTCCTGCGCCCGATCACGCGGGACACCGGCAAGGTGCGGGCGATCGGCACAGTGCTGAGCCGGGGCCGCCGGACGGCGCTGGCGGAGGCGGGTCTTTACGACGGACAGGACCGGCTGCTCGGGCACGCGACCAGCACGTGCATGCTGTTCCCCATGGCCTGAGCCGGCGGTCCGGCCCGGGTCAGGAGCAGACGAACGGGCGTCCGGTGCGGGTGCAGTGGTCGGGAGCGAGGTCGTCGGCGGGATAGGGGGCGCCGGTGGCCTGGAGCGCGGCACTGACCAGGGTGGCGAGCAGGTCGATGTCCGAGCCCGCGTCCAGACGGACCGTCACCCAGCCGGAACCGGCGCGCAGTCGCAGCGCGCTCGATCCGAGGAGGGCCGGCCGCAGCCGGGCGATCATGGCGCGGGTGAGGTGGACGTCGGCTTCGTGCTCGCCGTGGAAGTGCACGATCTCCTGCGTAGCGGTGCGCAGTCCGAGCTCGGCGCCGCACGGCGCCCGGTCGGCGATCAGCGAGGGCCAGCTCATCAGGCGTTCACTGGCGTGCCTGGCTGTGTTCATACGAGGAGCGTGCCGCGCCGGACGGGGCGGCACAAGCGTCCGGCGGAAATAATCCCGCCCATGCCTGAAACCCGTCGACTCGCGTCACACCGTGGTGCGTTCACGTCACACCCTGGTGCTTCCGCGTCACTCCTGAGGGCGTTCGCGGCGTCGCGCGGCGAGCACCGCGACGTCGTCCTCGGCCGTACGCGCGTCGAGTCGGCGCAGCACCTCGTCGACCACTTCCTCCGGCCCGGAGCCCGGCGGCAGCCGCAGTGCGGCGAGCCGGTCGAGCGAGACGTCGATGTCCTCGCCACGCCGTTCGACGAGGCCGTCGGTGAACAGCAGCAGGGTGTCGGACGGTGCGAGGGCGCGGACGGCCGGTTCGTAGCCGCCGAGTCCGGTGCCGAGCGGCGGCCCGACGGGCAGGTCGACGAGTTCGGCCGAGCCGTCGGCGGCGAAGACGACCGGCGGGAGGTGCCCCGCGCTGGCGAAGGTCGCGGTGGAGCGCGCCGGGTCGACCTGGATCAGCAGACAGGTCGCCGGCCGCCGCCCCTCGTCCTCGGCCACGACGGCGTCCAGCTGGCGCAGGACCCGGTGCGGCGGCAGGTCGGACGCGGCGACCTCGCGCAGCGCGCTCCGATAGGCGTTCATGTCCACGGCGGCGTCGAGGCCGTGGCCCATGACGTCGCCGACGACCAGGAGGCTGCGGCCGAAGTGGAGCCGTACCGTCTCGAACCAGTCGCCGCCGACGAGGGTGCGCGGGCCGACGGGGAGATAGCGGCCCGCGATCTCCAGATTGGGGTGGGGCCGGCCCGGCTCCGCGACCAGGGCGCGCTGCAGGTGCAACGCGGTGGCCTCGGTGGCGGCAAGCCGGCGCGCGTGCCCGAGGTGGACGGCGGCGAGCCGTGCCGCGTGGGCGACGACGGCCGTCTCGTGCGCGGAGAAACCGCCGGCGGCCCGGGCCACGCGGACCCGGCCCATGTCCTCGCCCTGCGGCGTGCGCAGCGGCAGCACCAGGACGGCGCCGGTGCGCTGCTCGTCGTCCGCGGGGCCGTCGACGGGGCGGTCGAGCAGGGCCCCCTTCCCGGCGGTGACGGCGACGCCGGTGGCGGTCCCGCCCTCCTCCGGCGGCTGCGGCTGGAAATCGACGGCGGCTGCATCGGCGACCCGCCGCACCAGGAACTCGGCGAGTTCGGCGCAGACGGTCCCTTCCTCGGGCCGGGTGCCTATCTCGGCAGCGGCGTGCTCCAGTGCGTCGAGCCGGGCGAGGACGGCCTCGTACTCCCCCTCCGGCAAGGACCGCTCCCCCGCTCGTCCGGACACCGCACCTCCACACCCGTTCACGTCCCTCCATTCCATCAGCGGCCCGTCCACCCCGCGCGCGGCACCCCCCGGACCAGCGCCGGGTCACCCTCGACGAGGCCGTGGTCCGTTCCGTGCGGGCCTTGTTCCGAGGCGTCCGTCCGTGACCCGTGCCGGATCGGCGTGCCGAGCGCTAGGCTGCCGTTACCAGTGAGTAACCCAGGGCACACCGGGGGGAACAGCAATGACGACCGGGTACTTCAGCTCCGTCGACGACGTCGTCGAGCGCCTCGCCGCGACCGGCTATCTGGCCTCGCCCGCCGTCGCCACCACCGTCTTCCTCGCGGACCGGCTGGGAAAGCCGCTGCTCGTCGAGGGGCCCGCCGGAGTGGGCAAGACGGAGCTGGCGAAGGCGGTCGCCGCCGTCGCGGGGGCGCGCCTGGTCAGGCTGCAGTGCTACGAGGGCGTGGACGAGGCGCGCGCCCTGTACGAGTGGAACCACGCCAAGCAGCTGCTGCGGATCACCGCGGGCCGCGACGAGAGCTGGGACGAGACCCGTACGGACATCTTCGGCGAGGAGTTCCTGCTGTCCCGGCCGCTGCTCACCGCCATCCGCTCCGACGAGCCGACCGTGCTGCTCGTCGACGAGACCGACAAGGCCGACGTCGAGGTCGAGGGACTGCTCCTGGAGGTACTCGGCGACTTCCAGGTGACCGTGCCGGAACTCGGCACCATCACCGCCACCCGCCGGCCCTTCGTCGTCCTCACCTCCAACGCCGGCCGGGAGCTTTCCGAGGCGCTGCGCCGTCGCTGCCTGTTCCTGCACATCGACTTCCCCGAGGAGGAGCTGGAGCGGCGGATCGTCCGGAGCAAGGTGCCCGGCATCGACGAGGCGCTCACGGCCTCCGTGGTGCGGGTCGTCGGCGCCCTGCGTGCGATGGACCTGCGGAAGGCGCCGTCGGTGGCCGAGACCGTCGACTGGGCCCGCACCCTGCTCGCGCTGGGCGCGGACACGCTCTCCGAGGACGTCGTGCGGGACAGCCTGGGGGTGATCCTCAAGCACCAGGAGGACATCCGGAAGGCGGCCGCCAAGCTGGACCTGGACACGATGTGAGCGCCGTTCTCCCGGAGGGCCGGCCGGACCCGGCGGACGCACCGGCTTCTCCCGGCGGCCCGGCCGGCCCGGGCGACCGGGTCACCGGCCTGGTGCGGGCGCTGCGGGCGCACGGCCTCCGCATCGGAACGGGCGAGACGGTCGACGCGGGACTCGCCCTCACGGCGGTGGGCTTCGACGACCGGGAACGGATGCGGGAGGCGCTCGCCGCCACGCTGTTGCACGGAGCGGCACAGCGAAGGCTTTTCGACCACGTCTTCGACCTGTACTTCCCGACGGTCGAGGGACGGGCCGAGGAGGAGGAGCCGGGAGCGCCGGGCGACGACGACTCCGCGGGCGACCCCGCCTCCGAACTGGCCCGGCTGCGCGACCGGCTGGCCGCCGCGCTCGCGGCGGGCGACGACACGGCGCTGAACGTGCTGGCCGGCGAGGCCGTCGGGGCGCTCGGCGGGTACGGCACGACGCCCGGCTCGGACGGCTGGTCCTCGTACCAGACGCTCTCCCGGCTCCGCCCCGAGACGCTGCTGGCCCGGATCCGGGCGATGCTCGCGAGCGGGGAGGGCGGCGGCGACGGGAGCACCCGGGAGGTGCCGGAGTTCGCCGACCGGCTGACCGACGACGAGATCCGGCGGCGCATCGAGGACTTCCGGGAGCGGGTGCGGACGGAGGCCCGCCGCCGGGTGGCGCTGCGGCAGGGCCGGGACCGGGTGGCCCGGCGGGCGGTGGCCGCCACGGCGGACCGGGTCGACTTCCTGCTCGCCGGCCGGGACCAGCTCGACGAGCTCCGGCGGACCGTACGGCCGCTCGCCCGGAAGCTCGCCACCCGGCTCGCCGCGCGCCGGCGCCGGGCCGCGCGCGGCGAGATCGATCTGCGGCGCACCCTGCGGCGTTCGCTGTCGACCGGCGGTGTGCCGGTGCGGCCGGTGCTGCGGCGACGGCGCCCGGGGCGGCCGGAACTGGTGCTGCTGTGTGACGTGTCGGGCTCGGTGGCGGGATTCGCGCACTTCACGATGCTGCTGGTGCAGGCGCTGCACGACCAGTTCAGCCGGGTCCGGGTGTTCGCGTTCGTCAACCGGGTCGACGAGGTGACGGACCTGGTGGCGAGGGCCCGCGCGGATCCGGCCGGTCTGGGCGAGCGGATCCTCGCCGAGGCGACGCTGACCGGCTGGCACGGCCAGAGCGACTACGGGACGGCGCTCGGTGAGTTCGCCGAGCGTTACGTCGACGTCCTGGGGCCGCGCACGGTGGTCTTCGTGCTCGGCGACGCCCGCACCAACCGCAGCGACCCGAATCTCGCGGCCCTGAGGCTCGTTGCGGACCGGGCCCGCCGGGTGTACTGGCTCAACCCGGAGCAGCCCGCCCTCTGGTCCACCGGCGACTCCGTCGCGCACGCCTACGCGGAGCTGGTCGAGATGCGCCCCTGCCGCAACGCCGGGCAGCTCGCCGAGCTCGTCGGACGGCTGCTCCCGGTCTGAGCGCGGGCGCCCTGAGCAGGGCGGATCGTGGCGTACGCGGTAGCGTGGCCCGCATGGAACTCATCGGTGAGATCACGGCCGGCCGTCCCCTGCTCGTCCTCGCGGTCAAGGAGGAGGCCCAGCACCTCGACACCGACCTGCCGGTGCTGCTGACCGGCATGGGCAAGGTCAACGCGGCGACGGCGCTCGCCACGGTCCTGGCGCGCGGGCCGCGTCCCTCCGAGGTCGTCAACCTCGGCACGGCGGGCGCGCTGCGCACGGGCTTCACCGGTACCCATGTCGTCGGCACGGTCATCCAGCACGACCTCGACGGCGAACTGCTCGCGACGCTCACCGGCGAGACCTACGGGGCGCCGATCACCCTGCCCGACGGCGGTGACGTGGTGCTGGCGACCGGCGACGCCTTCATCTCCGACGAGGCGGCGCGCGAGCGGCTCGCGCTGCGCGCCGCACTGGTGGACATGGAGGGCTACGCGCTCGCGACGGCCGCCGCATGCGCCGGGGTGCCGCTGCGGCTGGTGAAGCACGTGAGCGACGAGGCGGGCGAGGGCGCGGCCCGCAGCTGGCGCGAGTCGATCGCCGAGTGCGCGAGGGCGCTGGCCGACTGGGCCGAGGCCAACACGCCGTACCGCGCCTGAGACACCGACCCGACAGGCACCGGCCCGAGAGGCACCGGCCCCAAGCACCGCCCCCAGAGACACGGCGACGGCCGGCACGGCGGCCCGCGGAACCCTGGCCGCCGGCCGGTCCGGCTCCGTCTGACGCGGCGCGTCGAGGGGCCGGGCGGTCCGCCCGGCCCC
>NZ_JBHXTJ010000013.1:143116-178346 GCF_042677525.1 Streptomyces sp. NPDC127114 | reverse complement strand
TCGTTCTTGCGTTTCCGACTCTATCAGATCTTTCCGATCCGATTTCCTCGGTGCTTTCCGGTCCCTTTCGCTTTCGCTCCGGGCCCTTCCGGCGTTTCCGACTCTATCAGATCCTTTCGGCGTCTGATTCCCAGTCAGAGGGGGTTGTCTTCCCGGCTGTTGGGCCGTTCCGACGTCTCAAACTCTAGCGGATTTCCCCGGCGACTCATAATCGAGTCTTTCGAAATGAATTTCGGCATGCCGAAATTCGTCCCGGTAGGGAGATCGTGCGGAGTTGAGGTGCCGCTACTGCGGCGGGAGTGGCTGTCGAAGAACCGTTCCGGCTCCGTGACAACTCGGAGAACACTACGCATCCCCGAGGGGCGTGTCAAGGCCGGCCCGTCAGTCCAGGTCCGTCAGCCGGCCGCCCGCGTCCGGCTGGGTCAGCTCCACGCGGCGGAGGAGGCGGATCAGCATCTCGCCGAGGTTGCCGCGCTCCTCCGGGGAGAGGTCCTGGAGGAGCTTCTCCTCGAAGTCCGTCGCCATGCGCATGGCCTCCAGCCACTTCTGGCGGCCCTCGTCCGTCAGCTCGACGATCACGCGCACCCGGTTGTTCTCGTCGCGGTCGCGCGTGACCAGGCCCTCTCCGGCCATGCGGTCGATGCGGTGGGTCATGGCGGCCGGCGTGAGGCCGAGCCGCTTGGCGAGCTCGCCGGGGCCCAGGCGGTACGGGGCGCCGGAGAGGACCAGGGTCTTCAGGACCTCCCACTCGGCGTTGCTGATGCCGAGGTCGGCGACCTGTCGGCCGTACGCCACGTTCATCCGGCGGTTCAGCCGGCCCAGGGCGGAGACCACCTTCTCGACCTGGGGGTCGAGGTCGCGGAACTCGCGCTGGTAGGCGGCGATCTGCTCGTCGAGGCTCGGCTCCTGGGCGGCCTGGGGGCCGGACGGCTCGGGGGTGTCGGACATGCGGCGAGTATCCCACGCGGCTCGTTGGCGTTGAAGTCCTTCTATGTGTATCGTTAAGCATCGAACTTTAGGATTGAAGTCTTCAGGGTTCAGGGCTACAGCGCTGAACCCGCGACCGAAGTGGGTGAGTGTGACCAAGGCGATGGGCGCCGCGATGCGCCGGATTCAGGCAGGCAGCGCGCTGAGCGCGTTCGGGCTCGGCTTCACCGTGCCGTACCTCTATGTGTACGTCGCTCAGGTGCGGCATCTGGGCGCGGGCACCGCGGGTGTCGTCCTGGCCGTCTTCGCCATGGCCGCACTCGTGGTCCTGCCCTTCAGCGGGCGCGCCATCGACCGGCGCGGGCCCGTGCCCGTGCTGCTCGTGGCCTCGCTGCTCGCCGCGCTCGGTTCGCTCGGTATGGGCCTCGCGTCCTCGGTGCCGGCCGCGGTCGGTTCCGCGGCGCTCCTGGGCGCCGGTACGGCCGTGATGCAGCCGGCGCTCGCGACGATGATCGTGTGGTGCTCGACGCCGGCGACCCGCACGCGGTCCTTCGCCTGGCAGTTCTTCCTGCAGAACCTGGGTCTGGGTGTCGGCGGTCTGATCGGCGGCCAGCTGGTCGACGTGAGCCGGCCCGGCAGCTTCCTGCTGCTGTTCTCGATCCAGTCGGCGATGTTCCTGGTCCTCGCGGGAATCGTGCTGACCGTGCGGATGCCCGAGTCGGCGGTCCTCCCGGGTGCGCGGCCGGCCGCCGGCAAGGGTGGCGGCGTGCGCGCGCTGCTCGGGCACAAGGCGATGGTGCAGCTGTGCGTGCTGGGCTTCGTGCTGTTCTTCGCCTGCTACGGGCAGTTCGAGTCGGGTCTCGCCGCGTACGGCACCGAGGCCGCCGGGATCGCTCCCTCGACGCTGGGCGTCGCCCTGGCGGCGAACACCGCGGTGATCGTCGCCGCGCAGTTCCTGGTGCTGAAGTTCGTCGAGCGACGCAGGCGGACCCGGGTCATCGCCGCCGTGGGTCTGATCTGGACCGTGGCGTGGCTGTGCGCCGGGTACGCGGGCCTGGGCCACGGCAGCCAGGCGATGGCGACGGCGGCGTTCGTCTCCACGTACGCCCTGTTCGGGCTCGGTGAGGCGATGCTGTCGCCGACGGTCGCGCCGCTGGTGGCGGACCTGGCGCCGGAGTCGATGGTCGGCACGTACAACTCGGCCTTCGCCCTGGTGAAGCAGCTGGCCCTCGCGGTGGGTCCGGCGGTCGGCGGGCCCATGGGTGCCGCGCTGCACGGGCCGTACATCGTGACGTTCGTGCTGTTCTCGCTGGGCATCACCTTCCTGGCGGTCCGGCTCGGCAAGCGGCTCACGCCGGTGCAGAACCAGCCGTCGCTGGCCGTGAAGCCCTCCCGGGTGGTGGCTCAGCACCAGCCGGCGAAGGAGACCGCCGCCGCCTGACCCCGAAGGGGCCCGACCGCACGGGCCCCTTTTCTTATGGGTCCGATCGGATGCGATCGGACCCGATCCGTGCGACTCAGTCCGGAAGGGCGAACTCGCACCACACCGCTTTGCCGCCGCCCGGAGTGCGGCGGCTTCCCCAGGACGAGGCGATCGTCGCGATGATCGAGATTCCGCGACCCGCCTCGTCCTCCGTTTCGGCCCGGCGGCGGCGCGGCAGATGGTCGTCCCCGTCCGTCACCTCGATGATCAGCCGGCGGTCGGTGCGCCGCAGCCGCAGCCGCATGGGCGGCGTGCCGTGCTGGAGGGAGTTCGCCACCAGCTCGCTGGTGGCGAGGACGCCCAGGTCGCGCAGCTCCACCGGGAAGCGCCAGCTGGCGAGGACGCCGGAGGCGAAGGCACGCGCGCGTGGCGCCGCTTCGACACCGCCGAGGAGCTCCAGGGCCGCGTTGTGGAAGAGCTCCGCGTCGGCGCCCTTGCGGGACGGGTGCTGGAGGACGAGGACGGCGACGTCGTCGTCGTGCTCCGCGGTGACCCCGAGGGAGCGCAGCAGCCGGTCGCAGACGACCTGCGGGGTGCCGGTGGCTCCGGCGAGGGCGCGCTCCAGCGCGCTGACGCCCTCGTCGATGTCCTCGCGGCGCCGCTCGACGAGGCCGTCGGTGTAGAGGACGGCGGTGGAGCCGGGCGGCAGGGCGATGCTGCCGGAGGTGTGGAGCCAGCCGCCGGTGCCGAGCGGCGGCCCGGTGGGGTCCTCGGCGCGGCGGACGGTGCCGTCCTCGTCCCGTACGAGGATCGGGAGGTGGCCGGCGGAGGCGTAGACGAGCTTGCCCTCGTTGGGGTCGTGGACCGCGTAGACACAGGTGGCGATCTGGCTGGCGTCGATCTCGGCGGCGAGGCCGTCGAGCAGCTGGAGCACCTCGTGCGGCGGCAGGTCGAGGCGGGCGTAGGCGCGGACGGCGGTGCGCAGCTGGCCCATGACGGCGGCGGCGCGCACGCCGCGGCCCATGACGTCGCCGATGACGAGGGCGGTGCGGCCGGCGCCGAGGGTGATGACGTCGTACCAGTCGCCGCCGACGGCGGCGTCGGTGCCGCCGGGCTGGTAGGTGGCGGCGATGCGCAGGTCGTCGGGCTGCTCCAGCTCCTGCGGGAGCAGGGAGCGCTGGAGGGTGACGGCGGTCTCGCGGTGGCGGCGCTCGCTGGCGCGGAGCCGTTCGGCCGCCTCGGCGTGGTCGGTGACGTCGGCGGCGTGGACGAGGACGCCGCCGTCGGCGAGGTGGGGGCTGTCCACGGGCAGGCAGGTGACGGTGTAGGAGCCGCCGTCCTGGGTGCGGCGGGACTTCACGGTGCGGGGCTTGCCGCTGCGCAGCACCTGGTCGAGGAGCGGGAGCAGGCCGAGCTCCTCCGCCTCGGGGCAGGTGTCGGCGACGGTGGCCCCGGCCGGGCGGGGGCCGAAGGCGGCGGCGTACGCGTCGTTGACGTACGCGATGCGGTGCTCCGGGCCGTACACGAGCGCGACCAGGCCGGGGAGGCGGCCGACGATCTCCCGCACGGTGAAGTCCTCGAGGGTGGGGCCCTCGGCGGAACCGCCCGGCCCTCCGGCCGCGTCGGCGGGCTGGTCCGGCTGCGGCCCGTACTCACCGCGGGCCGCGGGCACGGAGCCTTCGGTCCCGCGGGACGCCGCGCGGCGCTGCGTACCGGGGAGCCGGGCGCTCCAACGGGTGAAGTTCACGGATCTGTATGCCTCGTGGTGTCGTTGCCGTGCAGAGTCACTCTGTGCAGGTGTGAGCCCACCTATGGTCACACGTCCAGTGTGGACGAGTGCACTGACAGTGATGTCAGCCCGCGGGCTCGTCCGGGGAGTTGTCGGGGGACGGGTCCTTCGGAGCGGGTGGTGGTGCGGCGGCGAGTTCGAATTCGGCACGTGGGTGTTCCAGGGAGCCGAGGGAGACGATCTCGCGTTTGAACAGGCCGGACAGGGTCCATTCGGCCAGGACGCGGGCCTTGCGGTTGAACGTGGGGACCCGGCTGAGGTGGTAGGCGCGGTGCATGAACCAGGCCGGGTAGCCCTTGAGTTTGCGGCCGTAGACGTGGGCGACGCCCTTGTGGAGGCCGAGGGAGGCGACGGAGCCGGCGTAGCTGTGGGCGTAGTCCTTGAGCGGCTGTCCGCGCAGGGAGGCGGCGATGTTCTCGGCGAGCACCTTGGTCTGGCGGACGGCGTGCTGGGCGTTGGGGGCGCACGTGGTGCCGGGCTCCTCGGCGGTGAGGTCGGGGACGGCGGCGGCGTCGCCGGCGGCCCAGGCGTGTTCGACCCCGTCGACCGTGAGCCGCGCGGTGCAGACGATGCGGCCGCGTTCGTCGCGGGGCAGGTCGGTGGCAGCGACGAGCGGAGCGGGTTTGACTCCGGCGGTCCACACGACGGTACGGGTGGGCAGCCGGGTGCCGTCGCTGAGCACGGCGACGCGGTTCTCGCAGGAGTCGAGGCGGGTGCCGAGGCGGACGTCGATGTTGCGGCCGCGCAGCTCGCGGATGGCGTAGCGGCCCATCTCCTCGCCGACCTCGGGAAGGATCCGGTCGGAGGCCTCGACGAGGACCCAGCGCAGGTCCTCGGGCTTGAGGTTGTGGTAGTACCGCGCGGTGTAGCGGGCCATGTCCTCGAGTTCGGCGAGGGCCTCGACGCCCGCGTAGCCGCCGCCGACGAAGACGAAGGTGAGGGCGGCGTCGCGGATGGCGGGGTCGCGGGTGGAGGACGCGATGTCCATCTGTTCGATGACGTGGTTGCGCAGGCCGATGGCCTCTTCGACGGTCTTGAAGCCGATGCCGTGGTCGGCGAGTCCGGGGACCGGCAGGGTGCGGGAGACGGAGCCGGGCGCGATGACGAGTTCGTCGTAGCCGAGCTGGACGGTCCCGGTGCCCTCCTCCTCGGTGGCGAGGGTGGAGAGGGTCGCGGTCCGCTTGGCGTGGTCGAGGGAGTGGACCTCGCCGATGACGATGCGGCAGCGGTCGAGGACCCGGCGGAGCGGGACGACGACGTGGCGCGGGGAGATGGAGCCGGCCGCGGCCTCGGGGAGGAACGGCTGGTACGTCATGTACGGCTCGGGCGTGACCACCGTGATCTCGGCCGTGCGGGCGCGCAGCTCCGCCTTGAGCTGCCGCTGCAGGCGCAGCGCGGTGTACATACCGACGTAGCCGCCGCCGACGACGAGGATGCGCACAGGTTCGGTCACTGTCCCATGACGCAACGCCGTTCGGGGTTTGTCCACAGGCCCGGCAAATTGTGTGACCGGAGGGGTACGGAGGCGCGGGGTGGCGAAAGGACCGGGTGCGTGGGGAAGTCCGCAGGTCAGGGTGTGGGTGCCGGGTGGAGCGCGGGGTCGGAATCGGGAGGGTCCGGGTCCTTGCTCCGATCGGGGGGCGCACCGTACGGAACTGCCCCTTCTGAATTGACCCCGACTCAACTATGTTCGTACTTCATCGGGGTGTCGGATCGCCGCGCGTGGACCAGAGGCGCGGCCCGGTCGGGCTCCCGTGTCAGGGCGGGGATTCTCCGGGGGGAGACATCATGAGCGGGGGAACGCTTATGCAGGTTCAGGATTCGTACGGCCAGGTGCGTACGGCGCAGCCGATGGCGAACGGACGGTCGGCGCCGCTGCGGGTGGACGCGCAGCGCAATCTGGAGCACGTGCTGCGGGCCGCGCGCGAGGTGTTCGGCGAGCTCGGGTACGGGGCGCCGATGGAGGACGTGGCGCGCCGCGCCCGGGTCGGCGTCGGTACGGTCTACCGCCGCTTCCCCAGCAAGGACGTGCTGGTCCGGCGGATAGCCGAGGAGGAGACGGCGCGGCTCACGGAGCAGGCGCGGACCGCTCTCGGCCAGGAGGACGAGCCGTGGTCGGCGCTGTCCCGGTTCCTGCGCACCTCGGTCGCCTCGGGCGCCGGTCGTCTGCTGCCGCCGCAGGTGCTGCGGGTGGGCGTCGACGAGGTGGTGCTGCCGTCCGGCGCGCCGGACGACGCGGCGCGGGTGCCGCAGCAGCGGGCGTCCGTCCCGGCGGGCGTCAACGGGGCCGCGGGGTACGGGGAGCAGGCCGAGCAGCGGGTGGTCGCGCCGCGCGCGGTGCCGGCGGCGGAGCAGGACGACGCGGGGGCCGCGGAGCTCCTGGAGGTCGTGGGCCGGCTGGTGGACCGGGCGCGGGAGGCGGGCGAGCTGCGCACCGACGTGACGGTGTCCGACGTGCTGCTCGTGATAGCCACGGCCGCGCCGGCGCTGCCGGACGCGGCCCAGCAGGCGGCGGCCTCGGCCCGGCTCCTGGACATCCTTCTGGAGGGGCTGCGCTCGCGGTAGTGCACTGCCGCTGAGGGATGCGCGGTTCTCGATGGTCCGGATGGGCCGTCGAGCATGACACGAACGGATGAGCGGTTACGCCCGGAGACGGGAAGTCGCCCCGGACGAGTGGTAAGTGGACGCGAGGGTTCGGCGTGCCCGCGCTCTGTGGCAGGCTTGGCCGACGTAGGCCGATGTTCGGGTCCGAGCGTGCATAACGGGGGCTTCCGCGATGAGCGGTGACAGTCGGGACGAGACGCCGGCCGCCGCCGGCACCGCGGGATCCGGAGGTCTGCCCCCCGGGCAGGTGCCCAGCCAGGGCGGCCCGGGCGGCACCCCGGCTCCGACTTCCGCTCCTGCCGCTCCGGCTCCGGCTTACGGTGCGGCTCCGGAGTCCGGTCCGACTTCGGCTCCGACTTCCGCTTCGGGTTCCGGTGTCGCCGAGGGTTTCGGGGCCGGCGAGGCCGGCGTGCCGCAGCAGCGCGAGGGCGGCATGCGCATGTCGCAGCACGCCGTGGACGCCGCCGACGCCGGTTCCGTACTGCCGCCGCCGCTCGATCTGCCGCCGTCCGACGCCGAGCTGGTGCAGCGGATGCGGGAGGGCGACGACGGCGCGTACGAGGAGCTGTTCCGCCGGCACTCCGCCGCCGTCCGCCGCTACGCCCGCAGCTGCTGCCGGGACGCGGACACCGCCGACGACCTGACGGCCGAGGTCTTCGCCCGCACGCTTCAGGCGGTACGGGGCGGGGCGGGTCCCGAGCAGGCCGTCCGGGCCTATCTGCTGACGTCCGTCCGCCGGGTCGCCGCGACCTGGACCAGGACCCAGAAGCGCGAGCATCTGGTCGAGGACTTCGCGGTGTTCGCCGAGGAAGCCGCCCGGGCCGCCGAGTCCTCCGACCAGAGCGCCACCTTCGGCGCGGGCCTCGACCTGGGCGCCGACGTCCTCGCCATGCACGAGGCCGAGCAGTCGCTCGCCATGCAGGCGTTCCGTTCGCTGCCCGAGCGCTGGCAGGCCGTGCTGTGGCACACCACGGTCGAGGAGGAGTCCCCGAGCGAGGTCGCGCCGCTGTTCGGTCTGACCGCGAACGCGACCGCCGTGCTCGCCAGCCGTGCCCGCGAAGGCCTCAAGCAGGCCTACCTGCAGGCCCATGTGAGCCAGTCGCTCACCGCGGGCGGCGACTGCGCCCGCTATGCCGACCGGCTCGGCGCGTTCGCGCGCGGCGGGCTGCGGATGCGGGCCGAGCGGGGACTGCGCAAGCACCTCGACGAATGCGCCAAGTGCCGGCTCGCCGCCGGTGAACTGGCGCACGTGAACGCCGGGATCCCCGCGCTGCTGCCGGTCGCCGTCATCGGCTGGTTCGCCGCCGGGTACTCGCTCAAGGCCGCCGGGATCGCCGCCGGCGGCGTCGCCGGGGCGGGCGCGGCCGGTGCCGCGGCGGCCGCCACGGGAACGACCGGCGGCACGACGGCCGGTGCCTCGTCCGCCGCCGCAGCCGAGGGCCTCGGCATTCCCGCCAAGGCGGGCATCGCGGCGGTCGCCGCCGTCGCCGCGACCGCCGGTCTGGTGTGGGCGCTGACCGGCTCCGAGCCTCAGCCGGTCGCCCAGCCCGCCGCCACGCCGTCGGCGGTCGCGCCCGTCGACACCCCGCCGCCTGCGCCGAAGCCGCGCCCGAAGCCCACGCCGAAGCCGACGCCTCCGCCCGTAAAGGCAGCGCCGGCGCCCGCCCCCGAGCCGACGCCCAGGCCCACGCCGACGAGAAGCGCGTCGCCGAGCCCTACCCCGGCCCCGAAGCCGAAGGTCACTCCCCCACCGACCCGGCCCACTCCGCCGAAGCCGGCCCCGACGCCGACGCCCGGGCCCGCCGTCTACCAGGTCAGCCTGCTCCAGTACGGCATCTTCGGCGACGGCACCAAGCCGGAGGTGAACCTCGCCCGGAGCAGCTGGATGTGGCAGCGCTCCGGCCTGACCATGGACGGCACCCGCTACGCCCACGGCGTGAGCGTGCACGCCCCGTCCTCGCTGCTCATCGACCTCAACCGGCAGTGCACCGGCTACGACGCGCTCGTCGGCATCGACGACATCACCGCGCCGATCGGCCCGGGCGGCGTCCGCTTCTCCGTCTACGGCGACGACGAACAGCTCTGGCGCTCACCGGTGATGCGCCGCGGCGACGCACCGGTCCCGGTCCACGTGGGCCTCACCGGCCGCCGCACCCTGCGCCTGGTGGTCGAGGAGCACACACCGTTCGGCAGGGCCGCGGTCGCGGACTGGGCGGACTCGCGGATCAGCTGTTCCTGAGACAGCGGCTGGCCGTTTCTTTCGGATCAGGGCCGGATAGGCGTCGCGGACCCGGCCAAGATCCGGAAGAGACGGCCTAGCGCGTGAACGGCTCCGCGCGGGCCAGGATGGCGTCGAGCGTGAGCTCGCGGCCCTCCGCGCGGGCCGCCTCGTACGCCGTCGCGTCCAGTCCGGCGCGCGCCCGGGCCAGGACGTCCTGCGTCTCGCGCAGCTCGTCCCGGGCCCGCGGAACCTCGCCGCGCCAGCCGTCGACGGCGGTCAGGACGGCGACCGCGAAGGCGAGTTCACCGCTGAGCGAGAGCGCGGTGGCGAGGCCCTCGGCGAGAGCGGCCGTGAAGAACTCGGCGCACTGGGCGTCCCGCGCCATGCCCAGGGCCTCGACGGCCCGCGCGACGGCCGCCGCCTCCGCGCCCTCGTGGGCCTCGATACGGGCGGCGAGCCCCGTCACGAGGGCCTGGAAGTGCGGCGGCGGAGTGCTCTCGGCGATCTTGGCGCCCGCCACCTCCATGTGCGCGCGGGCCGCGGCGACGTCCCCCTCGTAGAGCGCGATCCCGGCCCGCAGGAAGCGGACGTACGTCGTGGTGTCCTGCACGTGGTAGCGCTCGGCGACCGCCGTCGCCTCGTCCAGGCTCTTGGTGGCGGCGGCCACGTCGCCGAGGCGGAAGTCCAGTTCGGCGAGCCGGGCGATGAGGAAGGGCGCCTCGGCGTGCGCGCCGACCTCGCGCGCCAGGCCCAGCGCCTCCTCGTACGCCTCGCGGGCCTCCTGGTGCCGCCCGCGCAGCATGTTGGCCTCGCCGGCGGCGCTGGCGACCTGGGCGCGCATCCAGCGGTCGCCGACGCGTCGGGACAGCACGCGCAGCTCGGCGAGGTCGTCGTCGACGCCGGGCATGCCGCCGGGCATGTCGATGACCATGTGGGTGCGGAACATCAGCGAGACGCCCGTCTCCCACTCGCCGCCGTGCCGGCGGGCGTTGGCGACGGCGAGGTCGAGGAGGTCACGGACGTCGGCCGGCTCCTCGGTGAGGTAGGCGGTGAACGGCCACAGCAGGCCCGGGAAGCGGGCGGCCTCGGGACCGGGGTCGGTGGCGAACGCGGCCCGCACCCGGGCGATGAGCGCGACGGTCGCCGGGTCGTCGCGCAGGGACGGGATGCTCTGGCTCTCCACGGCGAGGAAGAAGTGCAGCATGCGCAGCTGCATGCGGGGCCAGAAACGCGGATCGGCCCGGTCCTCGGGGTCGTCGCCGAGGCGCAGGGTGCGCTCGACCCAGGCCAGGCCCTCCGGGCGGTAGTTGCGCAGCCACCAGAACCAGCCCATGGCGAAGACGAGCCGGAGCGCGGCGCTCTCGTCCGGGGCGGTGACGGTGGTCCGGTGGAAGGCGGCGCGGATGTTGTCGAGGTCCCGCTCGACGCGGGCGATCCAGGGCAGCTGCTCGCCGGTGCGCAGCAGGGGTTCGGCGGCCTCGGCGAGGGCGGTGAAGTGGGCGGTGTGGGCGGCCTCGGCGGCGGCCAGGAGCTCGGGCGTCTCGGCGGCGCGCTCCACCGCGTACTCGTGGATGGTCTCCAGGAAGCGGTAGTGCATCTCGCCGTCGTCGGTCGGCGTGGCGACGACCAGGGACTTGTCCACGAGGGCGCCGAGTGTGTCGGCGGTGGAGGGGGCGCCGGGTGCCCGGTTCAGGGCCTCGGCGGCGGCGAGGTCCCATCCGCCGGCGAAGACGGAGGCCTGCCGGAGCAGGTCGCGCTCCTCGGGCTCCAGGAGCTCCCAGGACCAGTCGACGACGGCCCGCAGGGTCTGCTGGCGGGGCAGGACGGTGCGGGAGCCCGAGGTGAGGAGGAGGAAGCGGTCGTCGAGGCGGTCGGCGATCTGGCGCGGGGTGAGCAGCCTCAGCCGGGCGGCGGCGAGCTCGATCGCGAGGGGCAGTCCGTCGAGGCGGCGGCAGATCTCGTCGACGGCCGGCAGGTCGTCCTCGGGCCGGAAGCCGGGACGCACGGCCCGCGCGCGTTCGGCGAAGAGCCGGTGGGCGGGTGTCGGCGGGAGCGGTTCGACGGGCCGGACGGCTTCGCCGGGCACGCCGAGCGGCTCCCGGCTGGTGGCGAGGATCCGCAGGCCGGGGCAGTGGGTGAGGAGGGTCTCGGCGAGGGCGGCCGCGGCTCCGATGACGTGCTCGCAGTTGTCGAGGACGAGGAGGAGCGGACGGCGCGCGAGGTGTTCGACGAGGTGGGAGGTGGGGTCGTCCTGGAGGGGCGCTCCGTCGCGGGTGATCAGGTTGGTCTCGCGGAGGCGGAGGGCGGAGAGGACGGCGCCGGGTACGGCGTCGGGGCCGTCGAGCGGGGCGAGTTCGGCGATCCAGGCGGCCGGTCCGACGGCCCGGAGCGCCGCTTCCTCGGCGAGCCGGGTCTTTCCCGAGCCGCCGGGTCCGGTGAGCGTGACGAGCCGGGAGCGGTCGAGGTCGGCGTGGAGGGCGGCCAGTTCTGGCTCGCGGCCGACGAAGGAGGTGAGGCGGGGGCGGATGTTCCCCGGCTCGGCCGCGGGAACGGCCCTCGGCTCCCGGGGCCGCTCCCCGGCGAGCAGTTCGCCGTGCAGGGCGGTGAGCTCGGGCCCGGGGTCGGTGCCGAGCGCGTCGGCGAGGGTGCGGCGGGCGTTCTCGTACGCGGCGAGGGCGTCGGCCGGGCGGCCCTCGGCGCGCAGGGCGCGGATCAGCTGGGCGTGGAAGGTCTCGTCGTACGGGTGCGTGCCGGTCAGCTCGGTGAGCTCGGGGACGAGTCCGGCGGTGGCACCGCGCCGCAGGTCGGCCTCGATCCGGCGGCGCAGCGCGGCGAGCCGCTGCGCCTCGGGGCGCACGCCCGCGGGCTCGGGCAGGTCGGCGAGCGCGGGCCCGCGGAAGAGCGCGAGGGCGGTGCGCAGGAGTGCGGCGGCGGTGTCGGGGTCGCCGGCGTCGAGGCGGGCGTCGGCGTCGCCGACGAACCGCTCGAACGCGTACAGGTCGATGTCGCCGGGTTCCGCGACGAGCCGGTAACCGCCGGGTGTCGAGGCGACGGCGTCCTTGCCGAGGACCCGGCGCAGCCGGCCGACGAGCGCCTGCAGCGCCGCGTTCGCGTCGTGCGGCGGCTCGTCCCCGTACACGTCGTCGACGAGCTCGCCGACGGCCGCCGTCCGCCCGCCGCGCAGCGCGAGCGCGGCGAGCAGCGCACGCAGCCGCGCACCGCCGAGGGGGAGCCGGGCGCCGTGGGGGTCGAGGGCCTCGGTGGTGCCGAGGATGAGGTACCGCACCGGATCATTGTCGCGGCTGGGGACGGCGCACGCCTCGGGGTTTCCGTCGGGGTTTCCCCGGAGAGGGGCGCGCGGGGGGCACACGTTGTCCCCAGGCTGTGGACGGTGCGGGAGCATCGGACCCGAGGGCCCATTCCGCCCCCCGGCCAGGGGTGATGCCCGGCGCGGGTTCGTCGGGCCCGGCGTTCAGGCCGGCAAAGAGCGGGCCGTCGGGATCAGGGGGCCCGGGACCGCGCGGTGTCTCGGGGCGGCCGTGCCCGTCCAGCACGAGCCGCGGCGGGCGAGGAGGCGGCGCAGCCAGAGTTCGGTGGAGACCAGGTCGGCGAGGCCGTCGAGCGGGACGCGGTCGCCGTCGGCGGCGGCGCGCAGGGCGCGGCGGACCACTCGGGCCTCGATCAGGCCCGCGTCGGCGAGGAGCGGGGCGTCGAACAGGGCCATGAGCTCGGGAAGTGCCGTACGCAGCCCCGCGCGCGTGGCGGCGGCCGGCACCGCCGGGTGCGGCGCGCCCCAGCCCGCCGGCAGGTCGTGGATGCCGGAGCCCGCGAGGACGGCGCGCAGGACGTTCGCGCGGGCGTCGGGCTGGACCCGCAGCGATTCGGGCAGGTCGCGACAGGCCCGTACGACCTGGTTGTCCAGGAACGGGGCGTGCAGGCGCTGGCTGCGGATCTCCGCGGCCTGCTCCAGGACCCGGTGGTCGGCGGCCGCACGGGCGAGGGCGGCACGCGCGCGTGCCTCGCCCGGCCGCTGGACGGAGGTCGGCAGGGTCGCCGCCCGGTTCAGGCGAACCGATACTTCGGCCAGTGCCTCCCCCGTGAGCCAGCGTGCCGCGGGCCCCGGCCGGGACCAGGTGAGGGCGGCGAGCGAGGCCTCCAGGGGCCCGTAGCTCCCGGCGGGCGCCCGGTTGGCCTCCAGGACGCGGGTGGCGGCCGCCTCCAGGCCGGTTCGGTACGGCGTGCGGGCCAGCCGTCGCGCCGCCCGGTACACCTGGAGGGGGACGAGGAGAGCCCCGGCCGACGGGCCGGTCGCCTTCGCGAGCGCGGTCACCGGGCGCACCAGGGAGCGGCGCCGGCGGTCCATCAGCAGGTCGGCCAGGCGCGCCGGATGGGCGTCCAGGACCTGCCGGGCGCCGAAGCCGGTGAAGTGGTCGGCGCTGCCGCCGCCGAGCCGCCTGCGGTGCCGCTCGGCCGTCACCAGAGAGGGGCCGGGTTCGTCCGTCAGCGGCCCTTCGAGCTCCGCGTACGGCAGTGCCTCCTCGCCCGCCGCGACGACCACGTGGTGCAGCCGCGGGTTCGCGGCGATCTCACGGGCCCGGGCCAGTTCCTCCTGACTGCCCGGCCCCGTCAGGTCGTTGAAGGTGACCGCGAGCAGCCGCTCGCCGGCCCCCGTGCCGTGGCCGAGGATCGTGCCCGGAACGCCGGGCAGTCCGGCCGCGAGGAGCGCGAGGGTGCCGGAGGCGCTGCCGCCGGACAGGTCGGCACCGATCCCGGGCGCGGGGGCGACGCCACGGGCCGCACGCCGGTCGGCGGGTCCCATGCCGGGTACGGGCCCCGGATCGGGCAGCGGCACCTCGGGCGCGTGCCGGGGCGCGGTGAGCCGGGCCCGTACGGCCTCGACCAGCGCGTCCCGGACGGCCTCCACGGCCTGGCGCGGGTCCGCCTCGGGGGCGGCCACGGCGAGCGAGGCCACCGGTTCGTAGCCGGCGATCTCGCGTGAGCCCTCGCGCAGGATCAGCGCGTGCCCGGGCGGCACCCGGCGCACGCCCTCGTACGGCGTGGAGTCCCGCAGCGCCTCGGGGGTCTCGGGGCAGGCGAGCAGGGCCGCCAGGTGCCCGATGTCGAGCTGCGCCTCGGTGAGGTCGGCGAGCGGCAGGGCGGCGGTGCCGTAGGCCGTGCCGCCGGCCCACGGGGTGTGGAACACCGGCCTGGCTCCGGCGAGATCGCCGGTCACGGTGATGCGGCGGCCGACCTTCACGACGGCGGTGTAGCTGCCCGCCCACGCCGTCAGGTGCCGCAGTGCGCCCCCGCGCGCGGTGAGCAGACCGCGCCGCAGCTCCTCGTCGCTCGCGGCGCAGCAGCCGAGCACGGCGAGCCGGGTCTGCGCGTCGACGTCGACCAGGCGCACCTCGTCGGGCCGCCAGTCACCGACCGCCCACAGGGGATCCGGTTCGCCCCACAGGAGTTGCGCGCCCACCGGATGCACCGTGCGCCCCTCGGCGGGGTCGCCGACGGCACCGGCCGAACCGGGCGGCACCGCGTGCGAGGTGCCGAAGCGCGCGGCGACACTGCTCCAGCCCACCAGCCACCGCATCGCCGCCTCCACAAAGGTCGAGTGGAGGACATGCTGCCATGACAACGGCGCACAGGAGGTGTCACGGGAGGCTTCGCGACAACGCGAATGCGCCCCTGGCATGAGCCAGTTGAGAAGCCACGTCGAACCGCTGCCTTTCGGCCATTCTCAACTGCCCGGCGGGACGGGGTTTCCTCGGCAGCCCGGGAGGCGTTCGCCTCCCGGAGCCGTCCGCCGCCCGCGGGGAATGGGGCGACGGTGTCCCCCAGCCCACCCGGTCCGGGACATCGGTCCTCGGCCAAGTGGGCCGACCCACGCAGCACTCATGGAAGCGTCCCCCCTCGACACGGACGAGAGCGCACGGGCGGGCGCACGGCCACACAGCAGGAGCACGACGGACGGACCGCGGGGCGCCACTCATTCCATCCCACAACAATCTCGCCATACGGAACACCACCCCTTAACGGTCAGGATCCGGCGAACTACGCTGTGCTTACGAATGCCGCACGCCTATGCCCGGCGTTGTGCCCGGCGTGCGGCGGCCGTCTGGGTGTCGTGTCGAGGGGTGGCGTCATGTCCAGGGAGCAACGCGGGCCGAACGAAAAGCTCGGCACGGTTCTCGCCCTCGCGGGAATCAGCAATGCCGGGCTCGCCCGGCGCGTCAACGACCTCGGAGCTCAACGGGGACTGACGCTTCGTTACGACAAGACGTCGGTGGCCCGGTGGGTGTCCAAGGGCATGGTGCCGCAGGGCGCCGCCCCGCATCTGATCGCCGCCGCGATCGGCCAGAAGCTCGGCCGGCCCGTACCGCTGCACGAGATCGGGCTCGCCGACGCCGACCCGGCACCCGAAGTGGGGCTCGCCTTCCCGCGCGACGTCGGAGAGGCGGTCCGCTCCGCGACCGACCTGTACCGGCTGGATCTCGCCGGACGGCGGGGCGGCGGCGGCATATGGCAGTCGCTCGCCGGCTCCTTCTCCGTCAGCGCCTACGCGACCCCCGCCTCACGCTGGCTGATCACGCCCGCCGACCCGTCGGTCGAGCGGCGGGCCCCGCGCCCGGCCGGCGCGGGGCGCGCGGGAGGCACGGCCGACGCCGGGGACCTGGTCGGCGCGGACACGGCGGCCGCGACCGCTGCGACCCCTGCGGTCAGCGGGCGAGGCACGGCAGGTGCGGCGAGTGCGGCAGCCGCGGCGGCCGGAAGCAGCACGGGCTCCGCAGCCGCGGCCTCGGCAAGTCCCGCAGGTGCCACGAGCACCGCCGGCACCGGAAGTGCCGCGAGCACCCCGAGTGCCGCCGCCGAGACCGTGGAGCACGCGCGCGTGGGGCACAGCGACGTCGCCAAGCTGCGCGAGGCGGCCGAGGACGCCCGCCGCTGGGACTCCAAGTACGGCGGCGGCGACTGGCGCTCCTCCATGGTCCCCGAGTGCTTAAGGGTCGACGCCGCGCCGCTGCTGCTCGGCTCCTACTCCGACGAGGTCGGCCGCGCCCTGTTCGGCGCGACCGCCGAACTGACCCGCCTGGCCGGCTGGATGGCCTTCGACACCGGCCAGCAGGAGGCCGCCCAGCGCTACTACATCCAGGCGCTGCGGCTCGCCCGCGCCGCCGCCGACGTGCCCCTCGGCGGCTACGTCCTCGCCTCCATGTCGCTCCAGGCGACCTACCGGGGCTTCGCCGACGAGGGTGTCGACCTCGCCCAGGCCGCCCTCGAACGCAACCGGGGCCTCGCCACCGCACGCACCATGTCCTTCTTCCGGCTCGTCGAGGCCCGGGCGCACGCCAAGGCGAGCGACGGGGCGGCGGCCGCCGCCGCGCTCAAGGCGGCCGAGGGCTGGCTCGAGCGCTCCCGCGACGGCGACCCGGACCCGTCCTGGCTCGGCTTCTACTCGTACGACCGGTTCTGCGCCGACGCCGCCGAGTGCTACCGCGACCTGAAGCTGCCCCGCCAGGTGCGCCGCTTCACCGAGCAGGCGCTGTCCCAGCCCACGGAGGAGTACGTCCGCTCCCACGGGCTGCGGCTCGTCGTGTCGGCGGTGGCCGAGCTGGAGTCCGGCAACCTGGACGCGGCCTGCGCCGCCGGCACGCGCGCGGTGGAGGTCGCCGGACGGATCTCCTCCGCCCGGACCACCGAGTACGTGCGGGACCTGCTGCATCGCCTGGAGCCGTACGGGGACGAGCCCCGGGTCATGGAGCTGCGCGAGCGGGCCCGCCCGCTGCTCGTGGCTCCGGCATGACACCGCACGACACGGCGTGACACTCGTCCCACGGTGCGGTCGGTTTAGCCGGGATGTCAGTGGGCCAGTGCACTATCAGGGGTGGGAGGTGGCGCTGGTGTCCGTGTCGGACCGCTACGACTGTGACGTGCTCGTGATCGGCGGCGGAATCGTCGGTCTGTCGACCGCGTACGCGATCACGCGCGCCGCGCCGGGCACCCGGGTCACGGTCCTGGAGAAGGAGCACGCCCCGGCGCGCCACCAGACCGGGCGGAACAGCGGCGTGATCCACAGCGGGATCTACTACCGGCCCGGCTCGCTCAAGGCCCGCTTCGCGGTCGAGGGCGCTGCCGAGATGGTCAAGTTCTGCGCGGAGTACGGCATCCCCCACGAGGTCACCGGCAAGCTGATCGTCGCCACCGGGCGCGAGGAGCTGCCCCGGCTGCACGCGCTCGTGCAGCGCGGCCGGGAGAACGGGATCCCGGTGCGTGAGCTCGGCCCGGCGCAGATCAGCGAGTACGAGCCGCGGGTGCGCGGGCTGGCCGCGATCCACGTGGGCACGACGGGCATCGTCGACTATGGGGCGGTGGCGGCGAAGCTCGCCGACGCGTCGGGAGCCCGGATCCTGTACGGCTCGGCGGTCACGACGATCGACCGGCGGCCCTGGGGCGTGGCCGTGCGCACGGCCGCCGGCCGCGTGGTCCGCGGCCGGGTCCTCGTGAACTGCGCCGGACTGCACTGCGACCGGATCGCCCGGCTCGCGGGCGACGACCCGAAGATGCGGATCGTCCCCTTCCGCGGCGAGTACTACGAGCTGGCCGACCCCTCCCTGGTGCGCGGCCTGGTCTATCCGGTGCCCGACCCGGCCTTCCCGTTCCTCGGCGTCCACCTCACCCGCGGCATCGACGGCGGCGTCCACGTCGGGCCGAACGCGGTCCCGGCGCTCGCCCGCGAGGGCTACGGCTGGTCGGTCGTCCGCCCCCGCGAGCTCGCCGGCACGCTCGCGTGGCCCGGCAGCTGGGCCATCGCGCGGGCCCACTGGCGGTACGGCGCGGGCGAGCTGCACCGCTCCCTGTCCAAGCGCGCCTTCACCGAGGCCGTGCGGCGCATGCTGCCGCTCGTCGAGGAGCGCGACCTGCGGCGTGCGGCGCCGGGCGTGCGGGCGCAGGCGGTGCTCAGGGACGGCACGCTGGTCGACGACTTCCTGATCCGCGAGTCGGTGCGGACGGTCCACGTCCTGAACGCGCCCTCGCCGGCGGCGACGGCCTCACTGCCGATCGGCCGCGAGGTCGCGGGCCGGGCCCTGGCACTGCTGTAGCGCAGCCCCGCCGCAGCCCCGCCCCCATACCCCCACGGCTGCGGCACGCCCGTCGCCGTGCCCCGCGCCGTAGAATCGGGGCATTGTGTCTGAGCAGCCTGAGAACACCCCGCACTCCGTCCCTGACGGCCCCGACGGCCCCCACGGCCTCGGCGACCCCGGCAGCCCCGCCGGCGGCGCCGCCGCGGACGACCGTCCCGTCGCGCGGCGCGGCAGCCGGATGTTCGCGCCGGGCGAGGGGCCCTCGCCGGATCCGGCGGGCGCCCACTTCGAGCGGCGGATCCGCAGCTTCCAGCCCCGCCGCAGCCGCGTCACCGCCGGGCAGGCCGAGGCCATGCTGAAGCGGTGGCCCGACTGGGGCCTCGACATCGACGGCACGCGGGTGCTCGACCTGGACGAGATGTTCGACGGGCTGCCGGTCGTCATGGAGATCGGCTTCGGCATGGGCGAGGCCACCGCGCAGATGGCCGCCGCCGACCCCGGCACCGGCATCCTCGCCGTGGACGTCCACACGCCCGGCCAGGGCAACCTGCTCGGGCTCGCCGACCGCAACGGACTCACCAATGTCCGGGTCGCCAACGGCGACGCGATCATCCTGCTGCGCGAGATGCTCCCGCCGGAGTCCCTCGCCGGCTGCCGGGTCTACTTTCCCGACCCCTGGCCCAAGAAGCGCCACCACAAGCGGCGGCTGATCCAGCCCGAGTTCCTGAGCCTGCTCGCGCCCCGGCTGGAGAAGGGCGGCCTGCTGCACTGCGCCACGGACTGGGAGCCGTACGCGGAGCAGATGCTGGAGGTGCTGAACGCGCACCCCGACTTCGAGAACAGCCAGGCCGACGGCGGTTACGCGCCCAGGCCCGCGTTCCGGCCGCTGACCCGCTTCGAGGGTCAGGGCCTGGACAAGGGACACGTGGTCCACGACCTGCTTTTCCACAGGCGCTGACCGTCCGTCGGGTTTTCCACAGGCTGCCGGAACTCCCTCGCCGCTGTCGGTGACGCTGGTTAGGGTCGTTCCGTGTCGTCGAATCCCATCGCCGGAGCCGGACCTGCCACCGAGCCCGGCCCCACACCCGCACAGGCGGTCGTCCCCGCACAGGCGGTCGTCCCCGCGCAGGCGGCGGACCCCGCCCAGGCGGACGTCCCCGCGCCCGCCCCCGTGCCCGCGCTCGAGAGCGACCAGCCGGACTTCGGTGCCGTGCCGGAGCGCTCCAAGTGGCGTTACAAGCCGCGCAAGGCCTTCTGGCGCAGCCGGCTGGTCCGGGCCGTCGCCCTGATCGCCGTGCTCGCGCTGTGCGCGCTCGCGATCCTGGCGATGGTGCGGGAGGAGACCGGAACCGAGGGCTTCCTCGTGGGCCTCGGCCTCGCCGTGCTGCCGGTGCCGCTGCTCATGGCGGCGTTCCGCTGGCTCGACCGGGTCGAGCCGGCCCCGTGGAAGAACCTGCTGTTCGCGCTCGCCTGGGGCGCCTTCGCCTCCACCCTGGTGGCGATCCTCGCCAACTCCTTCGCCGTGGAGTGGATCAGCAGCGCCACCGCCGACCCCGGCTCCGCCGAGTCCCTCGGCGCCACCGCCGTCGCGCCCGTCGTGGAGGAGACCGCCAAGGGAGCGGCCCTGCTGCTGCTCTTCCTCTTCCGCCGCAGGGACTTCACGGGCCCGGTCGACGGCCTGGTCTACGCGGGGTTCACGGCCACCGGCTTCGCCTTCACCGAGAACATCCTCTATCTGGGCAACGCCTTCGGCGAGGACCAGGAGTTCGGCGCCGGCGGCCTCGGCTCGGTCACCGTCGCCACCTTCTTCGCCCGGGTCATCATGTCCCCGTTCGCGCACCCGCTGTTCACCTCGCTCACCGGCCTCGGCCTCGGCTTCGCCGCGCTGCTCCCGGCCCGCGCCCGGTTCCGCCGCACCCGCCTCTGGCTGCTGCCGTTCGCCGGCCTGCTCCTCGCCATGGGCCTGCACGCGCTGTGGAACGGCTCGGCGACCTTCCACCCGCTGGCGTTCGTCCTCGTCTACGGGATGTTCATGGTGCCGGTCTTCGGGCTGCTCACCTGGCTCGCGATATGGAGCCGGCAGAAGGAGCTGCGCACGATATCCGGCGAGCTCCCGGCCTACGCGACGGCCGGCTGGCTCGCGCACGACGAACCGCTCGCGCTCTCCTCGATGCGGGCCCGCGCGATGGCCCGCGGCTACGCGGCCCGGACCTTCGGCAAGCCGGGCGCGCAGGCCGTCGGCGAGTACGAGGCGTTCGCGACCACCCTGGCGTTCCTGCGCCATCGCGCGCGGCGCGGGCAGGCCGCGCCGGACTTCGCGGTCCGCGAGCAGGAGCTGCTGCACCACCTGTGGCAGCGCCGGCGGGTGGCCTCGCCCGCGCTGACGTACGCGGCCCGGGCGACCGGCCGGGTGTGGGTGCCGCCGCAGTACCTGGACTACGGCGGCTACAACCCGTACCGCGGCTAGACCGTCTCTTCCGACCCAGGGCCGGTCCGGCGGATCAGGACCGGATAGGCCGCGGACCCGGCCATGATCCGCCGGACAGGTCCTGGCGAAGACCCCGCACCCGGCAGGACCGCCACGCGCGAGCCCTGGACCACCCCACGCGGGAGGCCCGGAACGCCACGCGCGCCCGGCCCGGATCAGGCGGCGGGCGCCTCCGAGGCCTCCGTCAGCGTGGCGAGCTCCGTCTCCGTCAGGGTCAGGTCGGCGACCGCGACCAGCGCGGGAAGCTGCTCGACCGTGCGGGCCGAGGCGATCGGGGCGGCGACCGTCGGACGGGAGGCAAGCCAGGCGAGGGCCACGGTGGCGGGCTCGGCGTCGTGCGCCGCGGCGACCGCGTCGAGCGCGGCGAGCACCTTCCGGCCGCGCTCGGTCTCCAGGTGCTTCCCGGCGCCCGCGGCGCGGACGCTGGAGACGGTGGCCCCGGGGCGGTACTTGCCGGTGAGGAAGCCGGAGGCGAGACCGTAGTACGGCACGGCCGCGAGCCCGGCCTGCGCGGCGGTGTCGAGGAGCGGGCCCTCGTAGGTCTCGCGGGACACCAGGTTGTACTGCGGCTGCAGGGCGACGTAACGGGCCAGGCCCTCGGCCTCGGCGAAGTCGAGGGAGGCGCGCAGCCGCTCCGGGGAGATGTTGGAGGCGGCGACGGCCCGCACCTTGCCGTCCTTCACCAGCTGGTCGAGCGCGGTGACGATCTCCTCCACCGGCACCGACTCGTCGTCGAAGTGCGTGTAGTAGAGGTCGATGTGGTCGGTGCCGAGGCGGCGCAGCGACTCCTCGGCGGCGGCCTTGATGGTGGTGGCGCTCAGGCCCTTGAACTGCGGGTGGGCACCGACCTTGGTGGCGACGAGGATGTCGGAGCGGTTGCCGCGGGAGGCGAGCCAGCGGCCGATGACGGTCTCGGACTCGCCGCCCTCGTTGCCCTCGGCCCAGGCCGAGTAGACGTCCGCGGTGTCGACGAAGTTGCCGCCGGCGGCGGCGTAGGCGTCGAGGACGGCGAAGGACTGCGCCTCGTCGGCGCTCCAGCCGAAGACGTTGCCGCCGAGGGCGAGCGGGAAGACGTGCAGGTCGGAGGTGCCCAGCTGGCGAAGAGAGGTCATGGGTCGGTCAACCTCCCGCACCACCGGGCCTATTCCGGCGGCACGGAAGGATCATTGCGATCACTGTGATCACTGTGATCACTGTGATCAGACGGTCAGACGGTCCACGCGCCACACGATCAGGCGATCACGCGACCCCGCGCGTCAGACGCTCAGACCCTTGGAGTTCAGCCACGCCGCCGGGTCGATGCCGTCGCCCGACGGCGTGTGCACCTCCAGGTGGAGGTGGGGGCCGGTCACGTTGCCGGTGGCGCCGACGCGGCCGATGGTCTCGCCGGTGCCGACGGACTGGCCGGCGCCGACGGTCATCGACGAGAGGTGGCAGTACCAGACCTCGGTGCCGTCCTCCAGCTGCAGGACGATGCGGTAGCCGTACGCGCCGGACCAGCCGGCGGACTGCACGGTGCCGCCGTGGACGGCCTTGACCGGGGTGCCGGTGGGAGCGGCGAAGTCCAGGCCGGTGTGGTAGCCGGAGGACCACATCGAGCCGGCCTGGCCGTAGGTCGAGGTGATCGTGTACGAGGAGGTCGGCAGCGCGTAGCTGGCGGCGAGCTGGGCGAGGCGCTCGGCCTCGGCCTTGGCCGCGGCCTCCTCCTCGGCCTTCCGCTTGGCCTCGGCGGCCGCCTTCTCCGCCGCGTCGGCCTTGGCCTCGGCCTCCGCCGCCGCCTTCTCGGCCGCGGCCTTCTCCGCCGCTTCCTTGGCGGCGGCGTCCGCGGCGGCCTGCTGCTGCTCGGCCTGCTGGAGGATGCGGGCGCGCAGTGCCTCGCCGGCGTCGGTCGACGTCTTGGTCTCGGTCCGCGCGTCCGCGCCGTCGCCCTCGGCGGCGGTGGTGTAGGTGAGCGCGGTGAGCGGCTGGGCGTTGTTGCCAGCGGTGTCCGCGGCGCCCTTGTCCTCGGCGTCCGAGCCGATCAGGTCGCCGACGCCCGGCAGTTCGGAGGCGTCGGGCAGGTCCAGGTCCGGGAGCGCTATCGAGACCGGCGGCTTCTGCTGGGCGGTGGCCAGGCCGCCGGCGCCGACGGCGGCGATGACGCCGACACCGAGCACGGTGGAGGAACGGGCGAAGTTGGAGCGCTGCTTGACGACGCGGTGGCGTCCGCCGGAGCGGGTCCGGTCCCGCAGGGAGTCCTCGGTGGGGTTCCACTCCTCCGCGACCCCGTCCAGGGCGCCCGCCGCGCCGGGGGCCTCGTAGGAGGTGAAGGGGGCTTGCGGAGCCGGGGTGTTGGACGCCACGGAGGCGCTCTCCTTTCCTTCCTTCTCGCCTACCGGGTTAGCTGACGGGTTCGGAGCAGGAAGGTCTCCTACGGGCCGTGCCGCACGGGTCACACGAGTCGGACGAGTGCGGTGGGGCCCGATTCACCCCAAGTGGTGGTTCCCCGGTTCCCTTGCGGGATTCGGCGCGCGCGCACGGTGCCGTCTCTTGCGACGGCTGGGACGACCGCGCTGCGTTATCGAACGTTAATAGACACGGCCGCCCGATTCCAAGCCGTTCCTCTTGATCATTAGCTGAATTGAGAGGGCATCGCCCCATTTGACCCCCACTCAGAAACACGTCAGCAGCAAACCCCCGATCTGACGTTACGTCAATTGTTATCGGAGGGACACCCACCGACTACGGCCGGTCACCGCCTGCCCGGAGGTCGCGGCGAGACGCCTCCAGCCCCTGCGACCCGCCCCCGCCCGGCGGCACCACCGGCATCGTCCGCCGCCGCTCCGGCTGCCCCGCCGCCCGGCGGCTCACCGCCAGCAGCGCCATGTCGTCCGTCGTGCCCCCCTCCGTGTGCCGGCGCACATCCGCCACCAGCGCGTCGAGCAGCTCGTCGGGCCCCGGGAAGATCCGCCCCGTCAGCCGCTCGCCGGGGTCGTAGAACACCCCCGCCGAGTCCCGCGCCTCCGACAGGCCGTCCGTGTAGAACAGCAGCGTCGCGCCCTGCGGATACGGCGTCACGTCCGCCCGGTCCGGTCCCCCGCCCAGATCCCCCATGCCCAGCGGCAGCGCGGCCTCGCTCGGCCGCAGCGGCTCCACACCACCGTCCGCGTGCAGCAGCAGCGGCTCGGGGTGGCCCCGGTTGACCACCCGCACCACCCGGTCGCCGCCCGGGATCTCGGCGAGCACCGCCGTCGTGAAGCCCTCGAACGCGTCCAGGCCCGCGCGCCGCGCGCCCTCCCGCGCCAGCGCCCGCTCGAGGCGCGCCGCCACGCCCTCCAGCGTCGACTCCTGCTCGGCCGCTTCCCGGAAGGCGCCGATGATCACCGCCACCGCCTCCACCGCGTCGAGGCCCTTGCCCCGCACGTCGCCCACCACGAGCCGCACCCCGTGCGGGGTGTCCTGCACCGCGAACAGATCACCGCCGATGAACGCGTCCGCCTGCGCCGCCTCGTACCGGGCCGCGATCTGCAGCCCGCCGATCCGCTCGGGCGGCGTGGGCAGCACCGCCTTCTGCGCCGTCTCGGCGATCACCCTCGCGGAGGCGAGCCGTTTCCCGCTGCGCCGCACCACCCGGTTGATCAGCACGGCGAGCGCCGAGACCGTGACCACCGTCAGCACCTCGGTCAGCGCCGGGATCGTGTCCGCGGTCCCGTTGTAGAGGTGCAGTCCGATGCTCGCGAGGACCGCGGCGAGCCCGGTGAGCAGCGTCGTCAGCATGGAGAAGAACGGGGCCGCGATCAGCGGCGCCGCCGAGTACAGCGGCGCCGCCGTGTAGGTGGGCGGCGTGGCCAGGTCGTACGCCACGCCGCCGAGGATCAGCAGCGGAGGCAGGGCCCGCAGGAAGCGCCGGGCACCGCGGTACGGGTTCACGCCGCCCGGGCCCTCACCGTCCGCCCCGCCGGCCGCCGCTGCTCGCCGCACCTGTGCTCTCCTGCCCGGTCGGTCGGCCGGTCCGTCCGTCCGACCGCGGCGGCGGACCGTACCGCGCCCACCTCAGGGTGCCGTCAGGCCGTACGGCTCGGCGACTCCTCCTCGGCCGGTTGGCGTACGGCGAGCCGCCCGCCCCGTGCCAGGGCCGCCATGGCCGCCGCGCAGCCGAGGCCGACCGCGCACAGCACCAGCCAGGGCGCCGCCGACCAGCCCGTCAGGTCGAGCAGCGCGCCCGTCCCCAGGTTCCCCAGGGTGATGCCGACCCCGCAGACCGTGTTGTACAGCCCGTAGTGGGTGGCGACCCAGCGGCCCTCGGACAGGGCGACGACCGTGTCCATCTCGAACGGGTAGAGCACCGCGTTCGCGACCGCCAGGACCGCCGCGCACAGCAGCAGCGCGGGCAGCGAGCGCCCCAGCGCGGCCGGCACCAGGAACGCCGCCCCCATCAGGGCGAGCCCGAGCACCAGACACCGCTCCCGGCTGAGCCGCGCCTTGCACCAGGCGGTGATCCTCAGCTGCCCGGCGAGCGCGACCAGCGCCGACACCGCGAACAGGGCGGTCGTCGCCGCCGTGCCGCCCGCGGCGAGCGGCAGCGCCAGGTAGACCTGGAAGGACAGCACGTACGAACCGGTCATGGCCAGCGAGAACAGCCAGAAGACCCGGTGGGCGAGCACCGTCCGGAACTGCCCCCGCGCCTGCCCGCCCGGCCCGCCGGCCGCGCCCGCCGCGCCGCCCTTGTGCCGTACGGGCAGATGCCTCAGCTGTACGAGGGTCAGCGCGGCGAACAGCAGCGCGGCCACCACGCACGTCAGCCGGAACGACACCCCCGTCAGGGCCACCCCGATCAGCGGCCCGAGCAGAATGCCCGCCTGGTAGTACGTGTTGAACAGGGCGAACGCCTCGACGCGCCGTTCCTCCCCCGCCTCCGCCGCCAGATACGCCCGCACCGCCGGGTTGAACAGCGCGCCCGCGAGCCCCGTCGCGAGCGAGGCCGCGATCAGCATCGGCAGCGACTGCGCGAAGGCGAGCGCCCCGAAGCCGGCCGTCCGCAGCGCGCAGCCCGCGACGATCAGCGGCTTGAAGCCGAGCCGGTCGGCGAGCGCGCCGCCGACGAGGAACATGCCCTGCTGCGACAGGTTCCGCACGCCGAGGACGAGCCCGACCGCCCAGGCGGCCATGCCCAGCCCGTCCGCCAGATGGGCCGCCAGGTACGGCATCAGCATGTAGAAGCCGAGGTTGATGGTGAGCTGGTTGAGGAACAGCAGCCGCACGGCCGGTTCGAAGCTCCGCGACCGCTTCCAGATGCCGCCCTCGGGGGCCGCCGAGGCGCTGCCCGCCCGCCCCGTCGCCTGACGGCTCATCGGACCCGCTCCCCGACGCGCCGGGTCCAGCCGCTGACCGGCTCGCCCTCGGCGTAGGCCGCGGGCTCCTCCCGTACGGGACCGTCGAGCAGGCCGTGCGCCGCGCAGAACTCGTCGTTGAAGACGGTGTCGAAGTACCGGTGCGGCCCGTCGGGGAAGACCGCCGCGATCCGGGTGCCGCGCGGCCGGGTGCGGGCCAGCCAGCCGGCGACCAGCGCGACCGCGCCGACGCTCCAGCCGCCGGTCGCGAACTGCCGTGCGGCCAGCCGGCGGGCCGCCCGTACCGCCTCCGCGGGACCCACCCAGTGGATCTCGTCGAAGGCGCCGTGGTCGACGTTGCCGGGGTGGATGGAGGAGCCGAGCCCGCGCATCAGCCGCGGGCCGGCCGGCAGCCCGAAGACCGTGGAGCCGACCGAGTCGACGCCGACGAGTTCGAGCGCGGGGCTGGAGGTCGCGCGCAGGGCGCGGGAGATCCCGGCCGAGTGGCCGCCGGTGCCGACCGCGCAGACCAGCACGTCGACGCGGTCGAGCTGCTCGGAGAGCTCGGCGGCGAGCCCGGCGTACGCCTCCGGGTTGTCGGGGTTCCCGTACTGGTTGGGCCACCAGGCCCCGGGGAGGGTCAGCAGGAGTTCCGCCACCCTGTCCATCCGGGCCTGCTGCCAGCCGCCCTGCGGGCTGGGCTCCGGCACGACGTGGACCTGCGCGCCGTGGGCGGTCAGCATGCGCTCCACGATCGGTTCGAGACCCGGGTCGGTGACGACGTGGACGGGGTGGCCGTGCAGGATCCCGGCGAGCGCGAGACCGAGACCGAGGGTGCCGGAGGTGGACTCGACGATCGGCGCGCCGGGCCGCAGTTCACCGCGGCGGCGCGCCTGCTCGACCATGTGGAGCGCGGCGCGGTCCTTGATGCCGCCGAAGTTGAAGCCCTCGAGCTTGGCCCAGTAGCCGTCGTCCATCCACAGCACGGGTGTGTGGCCGACGGTCTGTTCGGCGACGGAGAGGAGGTTGGCGGGGTGCGTCATGGGGGTGTGCGTCCCTTGGGTGAAGTCCCGCGCGTGCGCGGGCGTGCGGAAGGAGCCGTGGTCGTGGTGGTGCGCGACCCGGCTCAGTTCCGGTTCACTCCGAGGGCGGTGAGCAGACTGCCCGGCTCCGGCCCGGGCCCGGCCCTGCCGCGGACGCAGCGCGCGTGCGGGGCCTCGGGGAACACCTCGTCGTACGCGAGGAGGACGGCGCCCGTGGCGTGCGGCGCCGAGAGCTGGCTGCCGGCGGACTGCGCGGGCAGGTGGGCGTCGAAGGACCAGCCCTCGCCCTGCCGCTCGCAGCCGTGCGGGAGGGCGGGCGCGGAGGCGCTCACGCCCGCGGACCCGGCGGGCCCGGTGGCGAGCGGCAGCGCGTGATGTGCGCCGTGGCAGACGCCGGCGAGCAGGGCGACGAGCGCGAACAGCAGCAGGACGGCGGGCGCCCGCCGTCCTGCTTCGCGCACCGTCACAGCTCGGTCACTCATGGTGTGCGCGAGATTACGGGCGACCCACGAGCCGCGCAAAGGGACATGCGCGCTTTCGGCCACCCTTTATGTGCGGCGTATCGCCGTACCGGCCGGCTGCTTCCCTGCAGGTGCCGGCCGGCTGCTTCCCTACAGGTTCCGCTCGGCGAAGACCGCCATGGCGTCCCGGACGAGCACGGCCGTGCCGTCACCGTGCCTGTCGTAGTTCCTCGTGAAGCGCGGGTCGTCGACGTACATCCGCCCGAGCCCGACGAAGTACTCCTTGCCGGGCGGCGTTGTGATCGACAGCCACTCGAAGTGGCGTCGCGTGATCGCCTGCACCTCGTCGCTGTCGGGCGCGAGCCCGCGCGCGGCGGCGGCGCCGTAGTCACGGGCGATGCCGGCCTGCTGGTCCTGGAAGGCCTTCTTCTCGGCGTCGCTGAGCGAACGCCACCAGCGGTCGCCCTTCTCGTACGCCTCGCGGCCCCAGCGCTCGGTCACCTCGGCCTCGTACCGCGTGTGGTCGAAGCCGTCGAAGACTTCCTCGGCCATGAGCTGTTCTCCTCTCTCGGTCTTGTGGAGAGTGGTCCGCACGGCCTCGATCTGCCGCCCGATGCGCTCGCGCTCCTGCTCCAGGAGGGCCAGATGCGTGCGCAGGGCGGCCGAGGGGTCCCGCTGGCCTTCGAGGACCTCGGCGATGGCGGCGAGGGAGAGCCCCAGCTCGCGCAGCAGCAGGATCCGCTGCAGCCGCACGAGCGCCGCCTGGTCGTAATACCGGTAACCGTTCGCGCCGATCCGGCTCGGCTCCAGCAGCCCGAGCTCGCCGTAGTGGCGCAGCGTGCGGCTGGTGGTGCCGGCCTTCCTGGCGATCTCCTGGATCGACCACTCCATGCCGAGAACGCTAGATCTTGACGTTACGTAAAGGTCAAGCCCGCCAAAAGGGCGAGAAGCGCGAGGCGGGCGGCAGACGCGAGGGAGTACGACGAAGGCCCGGACCGTCGAAACGATCCGGGCCTTCGTGCTACTGAGTAGCGGGGACAGGATTTGAACCTGCGACCTCTGGGTTATGAGCCCAGCGAGCTACCGAGCTGCTCCACCCCGCGTCGGTGAACACCACCTTACGGCATGGATGCCCAGGTCAGGAAATCCATTTACGGCCGGCCGTCACTCAGCAGCCGCAGTCCTCGTCGTCGACCGGCGCCGTCAGCGGGTCCGCGTCCTTCTTGGCGGGCCCCTCCCAGGTCTCGTACGCGAAGCCCTCCCGCGCCCAGTACTCGAAGCCGCCGAGCATCTCCTTCACCTGGAAGCCCAGCTCGGCGAGGGCCAGCGCGGCGCGCGTGGCGCCGTTGCAGCCGGGGCCCCAGCAGTACGTGACGACCGGGACGCTCTTGTCGAGGAGCTGCTCGGCCTGCTCGGGGATGAGGGCGGTCGGCAGGTGGACGGCGCCGGGCACGTGCCCCTGGTCCCAGGAGGCGGTCGACCGGGAGTCGATCACGACGAAGCCCGGGTCGCCGCCGGTGGCGCGGGCGTCGGCGAGGGCGGAGGCCACGTCGGAGACGTCGGCGTGGAAGGCGAGGCTGGCGGAGAAGTAGGCCGCGGCTGCGGCCGGGGAGGCCGGGGGCGTGCGGAGAACGGGGTTGACCGGGTTCGCTGTCGTCGTCATGGTGATCAATCTAAGGACGATGATCATCATCATGAAGTGGTGATCCACGGCTTGTCGGGGGGTATGGCCGGGGATTCCCGCGCGTTCGGGGACGTGCGGCGGGAATCTCACGAACCGGGACGTGTCACGTTCCCGCTCCCCCGTCCGTCATGACCGTGGGACGTCGTAGACCGGGCGCGAAGGGGAGAGAAGGACCGATGGACAAGGACCTCCTGGCGGAACGTTTCCAGGCCGACCGAGGCCACCTGCGAGCGGTGGCGTACCGGATGCTCGGCTCGCTGAGCGAGGCTGAGGACGCCGTCCAGGAGGCCTGGATCAAGCTGAACCGCTCCGACGTCAGCGACGTGCGCAACCTCAGCGGCTGGCTCACGACCGTCGTGGGCCGCGTCTGCCTCGACATGCTCCGCTCCCGCGCCTCCCGGCGCGAGGACCCGCTCGAGTACTACGTCCCCGACCCGGTCGTACGGGACGAGGGCACCGCCGACCCCGAGCAGGAGGCCCTGCTCGCGGACTCCGTGGGCCTGGCCCTGCTCGTCGTCCTGGAGACCCTGGCCCCGGCCGAACGGCTCGCCTTCGTCCTCCACGACATGTTCTCGGTCTCCTTCGACGAGATCGCCCCCATCGTCGACCGCACGCCGGCCGCCACCCGCCAGCTCGCCAGCCGCGCCCGCCGCCGCGTCCAGGGCGCGGCCCCGGCCCCCGCACCGGACGCCACCCGCCAGCGCCAGGTCGTCGACGCCTTCCTCGCCGCCTCCCAGGCGGGCGACTTCGAGGGCCTCCTCACCGTCCTCGACCCCGAGGTGGTCCTCCGCGTCGACGGCGGCGACCTCGCGGCGGCCGCCTCCAAGCTGATCCGCGGCGCCGAGGCGGTCACCACCCAGGCCCTCACCTTCGCCAAGTTCCGCCACGACGCCCGCAAGGTCACCGTCAACGGCGCCGCCGGCCTCGTCTCCCTGGTGAACGGCGCCCCGGTGGGCCTGATGGCCTTCACGATCGTCGACACCCGCATCGTCCAGATCGACATCGTGGCGGACAGGGAGCGCCTGGTGGCGCTGGGGGTGCGCTGAGGGACGGGACGGGCGCCCCGGGACTGCTCAGGCGTGTGCCCGGGCCGTCAGATAAGGGTCGCGGCGGAGGGCCTCGCGGCTGCCGAGGAGCGTGCCGACGGTCATGCCGACGGCCGGCAGGAGAAGGGCCGCGGCGGCCCACGCCGGCCCCGGCAAGGCATCCGTACGGCTGATGGGCAGACCGAGCAGGTCGCCGAGCGGGCCGGTCAGCGCGACGGAGCAGACACTGCCGGCGAGCACACCGGCCAGGCCGGCCGCGCCGCCCGAGAGCAGGGCCTCGCCCAGCAGGATCCGGCGCAGTTCGGGCCGGCCGGAGCCGAGGATCCGCAGGACGGCGAACTGGCCGAGCCGGGCCCGGGCGCTGTCCGCCGCCCGCGCGGCACCGAGGAGGGTGGCGCCCACGGCGAGGACCAGCACGCCGACGCGCATCGCCAGGTCCGCCGCCCCGAACAGGCCGGGCAGGTCACGGACCCGGTCGGCGACCGGGGACGCCGAGAACCCTTCGTCCTGCAGCGCCTTGGCGACGGCGGCCACGTGCCTCTGGTGTCCGACCACGACGACGGCCGACTGGGCACCCTCCCTGGCCCGGAACTCCCCCGGCGGCTGACCGGCACGGGCCGCGGCGAGCAGCGCGGCCGTGTCCTGCGACAGATAGGCGACGCCCGGCCCGTCGACCTGCCAACTCGGGTCGTACAGGGCCACGATCCGCAGCCTGATGACGGCGGTGGTGCCGGACGCGACGCCCGTCGCGCGGGTGTAGCCGAAGGGGACCGTCCTGCCCAGGAGCGGGGCGAAGTCGGTTCCCTGGGCGGCGGCGGGCAGGACGACCTCGTCCGGGCCGAGCTCGCCGGGGATGCCGCCCGCGATGAGCGGCAGGTCGTCGCCCGGGGTCAGGGTGTGGCTGGTCAGGTCGTACGTGCCCGCGTCCTCGGCGTACAGGGCGGAGGGGTAGTCCGCGACGACCCCGCGGACGCCGGGCACGGCCGCGGCGTCCCGCAGCGCCGAGGTGGTGAGCGGCCGCACCGAGGACGCGCCCTCGCCCGCGCCCTCGAACGAGGAGAGTTCGATCTGGGTGAGCCCTCCGGACCCCAGTACGTCACGCTCCACGGCCCCCGCGGCCCCGCCCGCCACCCCGGCGGAGCCGGCCAGCAACGCCGCCAGCAGGGTCAGCGTGGGCAGGGCCCGGCGCAGCGAACGCCCGTCCCGCTTCCAGGTGTGGAGACTCCACGGGCTCATACCGGCTTCCCCTCACGAGCGGTCACGGGCGACAGCACGCCCTCGTCCAGCACGTAACGCCGGTCGCACGCGGCGGCCACCGCGGGATCGTGCGTGACGAGCAGCACCGCCGCGCCCCGCTCGGCGCAGGAACGCAGCGCGCCCATGACGGAGTCGGCGTTGCCGGGGTCGAGGCCCGAGGTCGGCTCGTCGGCCAGCACGAGCACCGGCTGCTTCACGGCGGCCCGGGCGACCGCGACCCGCTGCCGCTGGCCACCGGACAGCTCGGTGACGGGCGCGTCCGCCAGCTGCTCCATGCCGAGCTCGGCGAGCAGCGCCCGGGCCGCCGTACGGTGCCGCGCGAGACGGGGCCCGAAGGCCGCGGCGACGTTCTCCCACGCGTTGAGGAAGGACAGCAGCCCGAGGTCCTGCAGCACGATGCCGATCGAGCGCCGGCGCAGCAGGTCCCGCTCGGCGCCGGACAGCGAGCCGATGTCCGTTCCGGCGATGCGCAGCGAGCCCTCGGACGGCGAAAGGATCAGCCCGAGCAGAGCGAGCAAAGTGCTCTTGCCGGACCCCGAAGGACCCTCGACCGCCGCCGTCGTCCCCGGCTCGAGCACGAGATCGGCACGGACGAGCCCACCGCCGGTGGCATAGCCGAAGGCCAGCCCTTCGGCCACGACGGCGGGTGGAGAGGCGTTGTTCATACGACGGTCGTCCTTCTTCGACGGGGATCAGGCGAGGAGGAGGTACGCGGCCCTGGTCGCGTCCGCGGACGCGGCCCCGCCCGGCGTGGCTGCGTAGAGGTCCGGGTACTTCGGGTCCCGGTAGCGGTCCAGGAGTCGGGGAACGTCGGCCCAGAACTCCTGCGGGACGCTCCGGTCGCAGCCGAGTGCCGCCTGGACCGCGTCGGAGGCGGACAACAGGTCCCCGTTCCGCAAGGCCGTCCGGGCCTGGCCGACGAGATCGACCCCCCGGGTGAGCCGCTCCGCGTGGTCCGCGCAGCCGGCCTCCGCGAGCACGGCGGCGATGCGCAGCGAGGACGCCGACAGGGCGGTGCGCTCGTGTGCCGGCCGCTCGAAAGGAGCCGCCCGGCAGCCCAGTCCGAACTCGGCGCGCGCGGCCATGGCGCCGTACCAGCGCCGTTCGTTTCCTCGCGAAAGCCGTTCCGGCACCGTGAGTTCGGCAGCCTCCTCCGCTCCCCGACCGGCCTGAGGCCCGCAGGTCACGGACAGCCGGTGGCACGTCATGGCGAGCAGGAGCCGGTCGGACGGGTCGAGGCCGGGGTCCGCGCCCAACTGCCGCAGTCGGCTCGTCAGCCAGTCCGGCACATGCTGCTGCCGGCCACTGGCGGTGAGGGCCCTTGCCGCGTTGTACGTGGCGGTGAGCGTCCCCATCTGGAGCGGCGACTTGGGGACCAGCCCGTCCGCCCTGATCTCTCCCCCGGGCGCCGGAAGCGACTCGGGCGTCCGGGCTCCGTCGAGCGTGAGCGCCCGCCGGACCAACCACCGGGTCTGGGTGTCCGGGTCGCGCAGCGCGGGCAGCAGGCAGTCCCGGGTCTGCCGGGTCAGTCGCCGGCTCAGCAGCGTCAGCGCGGCTCGCTGGATGGGCTCGTGAGCGGCACAGCCGGACTCCCGCAGTCTGCGGGCATCCTGAAGCGCCCGCCCTGCGGTGGCCCGTGCACCGGCACCCCGCAGGGCCTCTACGGCATACAAAGCCGGTACGGGCTGGTCGACGCGAGCGGCGTCCGCGGCGAGCCGGTCCAGGGCGGCACGGGGCACCTCGGCCTCCCGCCCCAGACAGGTCACCGTGCCGAGGAAGGCCGCACGTGTGGCGACCGAGGTGAGCAGGTCGTCCTGCCCGTCCGGCGTGCGCAGATAGGCGAGCGCTTCGGCCTCCGCGCGCTGCCGGAGTCCGGCGCGGTCCAGGACCTTCCTCGCGTCGGCCGACGCGGAACGCCGGGAACCCATGGTTCCACCGGCGTCCGTCAGGGCCAGACACACGTAGTACGCCTGCCAGGCCGCACCGTCGAGGACATCGGTACGGGCGAGATCGGCCAGCGCCTCCAGCCGGACCGCCGGCACCGGTTCACCGCCCTGTCCTCCCGCCCCGAGCAGGGCCTCCATGCGCCCGTACGCGGTCGGATACAGCGCGGGATCCCTCCCGACGTCGGCACGAGTGGCCCGCACGAGGTCGTTCGCCCCGCGCAGGCTCCCGAGCTGCTCGGCCAGCCCGCTGCCGGGCGGCCCGGGCCGCTCCACGGGCCCGCCACCGAGCAACGAGAACCCGAGGGCGGCCCCGGCGACCGCCGCCGCGGCGGCCATGAGCACACGATGGCGGCGCGTCGCACGCCCGGGAAGGAGATCGCTCGTCATGCGCCGTCGGTCAGTCGTTGGCGCAGGCGGAGGCGAACGCCTTGACCCCCGACTTGAAGGCGCCGCCGTCCGAACACGTGGTGATGCTCGTGTTCATCGAACCTCCCGGGTCGGCGATCCCGCTGATGTCGGCGATCCAGCTGTTCTGGTTGGTCCAGCTGACCTGACGGGTGTTCTCGCTGACCTGGGTACCGCTCGGGCTCAGGGAAAGCGTCGCCTGCCAGCCGTTCGCCTTCACGGTCGCCGTGTTGGTGATCTTGCTGACCTTGTACTTCCCGCCGCCCTTGGTGGTCTTGGTGGAGGTCTTGAAGGAGCACTTGTCCGCGTAGGCGTTGCACTGCCAGGCGTTGACCTCGACCTTCGCGCCCGTACCGGGCAGTGACGTCGTCCCCCTGTCCGAGACGGCCATGCTCGGCACGCCCGTCCCCGCCATCAGAATCCCGACGAGCCCACTGGCCAGCAGGGTCCTCTTCACACGTCCTCCCGCGTTCGTGGCGCGCGGGAGATGCCTCGTACATCGCCCGGCGAGGAGTCGGAGTGTAGGAGGAGCCGCGATTCCGCTCAGTGACCGAAAGACGACGTGCCGAGGTCGCCAGGACACGAAGTGGGAGGCAGGAGGAACGTGACACCCGAGGTCGCTCGTCGCGGTTCGTCCTGCTCTGGCGGCGAGTCAGGGGAGCCTGGCGCCTTGTTCCGGACACTGGCGGGCGCTGGATTTCACACGTGCGCGGGACAGACGGTCACTCACGGCGGGTCAGAAGGGGGCCGCCCAGGGGGTTCTGGATCGGGTCGGGGCGGCTGGGGCCGGGGGCGTCGCGGTCCGGACCGGTGTGTGTCGTCCGGTCGTGACGAAGCCCCCTGCCTCGGTGAGGCGGGGGGCTTCTTTGTAGGCCGTGTGGGACTCGAACCCACAACCAACGGATTAAAAGTCCGCTGCTCTGCCAATTGAGCTAACGGCCCGTGGCACAAGCACACCCGTGCAGCATAGCCCGACAGCTCTGTGAAACCGATCGGGTATCGGCCCCGGCGCACCGTGGGCGCGCCGGGGCCGGGGTGGTCAGTTCAGGTAGTAGCCGGCGATGTCCGCGATGAGGTGGACGGAGCCGGTGCGGTTGTAGAAGGTGACCTTGCCGTCCTTCACGGGGACGACCACCAGGTTCGGGACCGTCTGGCCCGCCGTGAAGTTGAGGTTCGACGCCGCCGTGCGCTGGGTGCCGTACGGGTAGACCGACACGAAGCTTCCGGCCGTCGGGGACGTCGCCGTCACGTTCAGGACCACCGCCGACGCGCCGGGGCGGTTGACGGTCAGGTCCACGGTCGCGCCGGCGCCGAGGGCGGCCTGGGGGACGCCGAGGCCGGCGCGGGTGTCCATCAGGCGGGTCGGGGTGACCGGCTGGTACTCGGCGCCCGACGCTCCCGTCTTGAAGTAGCCCGCCACGTCGGCGATGAGGTCGACCGAGCCGGCGTGGTTGTAGAAGGTGACCTTGCCGTCCTTCACGGGGACGACCACCAGGTTCGGGACCGTCTGGCCCGCCGTGAAGTTGAGGTTCGACGCCGCCGTG